>CAZWLP010000013.1:15549-42627 GCA_964634565.1 uncultured Rikenellaceae bacterium
TGTGAAGAAGCTCGATTGGTTTGTACTAAAGTCATTTTTCTGGCCATTGATAATGACATTTTTCATTGTGCTGTTTATCCAGATTATGCAATTTCTATGGATGTATGTTGATGATATGGCCGGTAAAGGACTCGAGTTAAATGTACTGATGGAACTGCTCTTCCAGTTCTCACTTGTTTTTGTTCCAACTGCTCTACCGCTGGGAATTCTTCTCGCTTCATTAATGACCTTTGGGAATATGGGAGAGAATTTCGAGCTGACAGCGATAAAATCATCCGGCATTCCTCTTCAAAGAATTATGAGACCCCTTGTTATTATGATAGTTTTTATCAGCATAGGATCATTCTTCTTTGCAAATAATGTTCTCCCCTATTCCAACAGAAAAGCCCGGACACTGATGTATGATATTCAGCGAAAAAGACCAGAATTAAATATACAGGCAGGATCTTTTTACAACGGAATAGAAGGCTTCAGTATGAAGATCGGCTCAAAAGATCCGATTACCAATAAACTTGAAAAAATTCTGATTTATGATCATAGTGAAGAGGGAGGTAATACATCTGTTATATTTGCCGATTCGGGCTATATGAAGATGACCCCTGATGAAACAGCTTTGATCTTCACTCTTTACAAGGGTTATTCATATAACGATATAAAGGAAAATGTTCCGATCAAACAAAGAAAATATCCATTCAGAAGCGATAACTTCGATACATACACATTCCTGATAGAACTTAGCGGCTTTGATCTCAACAGGAGTGATATGGACCTTTTCAGAAATCACCAATCAATGCAGAATTTAAACCAGCTGAATTACTATATAGATTCCTTAAGTAATAAACTAACAACTAAAACCAATAACTTCATAAAGGAATATAAACAATCCAGAATATATACAAAACGCAATATTTCTCATAGCAAATCATTCGAAAATGATACGCTGAAAAAATATATCTTCGATGTTGATTCAATCTTTAATTCAATATCTGATAAAGATAAGGGACTGGCAATATCTTATGCCCTTAGTAATGCAAGAGATGGATTAAAATTTGTCAGTGAAAAGCAGATTAGCTTACACAGAGACCTTAAAGGTCTTAACCGTTATAAGATTGAATGGCATAAAAAGCTAACTCTAGCTATGGCCTGCCTTGTATTCTTTTTTATTGGAGCACCACTTGGAGCTATTATCCGGAAGGGGGGACTGGGAATGCCTGCTGTTATTTCAGTATTGTTTTTTGTTGTTTATTACGTGCTTTCACTGATAGGTGAGAAGATGGCCAAGGAAGGAATTACTACAGCCTGGCTCGGAATGTGGTCCTCAACTTTTATACTTTTTCTTGTTGGGGTATTCCTTACATATAAGGCCACAACCGACTCGGTAATTATGAATAAGGAAACCTACAGTCATTTCTTCAAAAAGATTTTAAGACTTGTAAGCACAAAGACCAAAAATAAGTAGTATCCAAATATAAAGAGTTGATTATCAGGATTCTTATTATGCTTATAAAGCCCATTGCCTAAATATCATATATGTCCTTTTTATGTACATTTAATTTTTCTACTTTTGGGGCAGCATATAGGGAGTCAACATAAATCTGAGACTCTTATTTAAATCCGGGATAGTTGGGAATAGTGACATTTATTTAAAAGAAATGATAATCTGTGATGGAAGCATTTAAACTTAATACAATAGAAGAAGCGATAGAAGATATCCGCAACGGGAAACTGGTAATTGTTGTTGACGATGAAGACAGGGAAAATGAGGGTGATTTTATTTGCTCTGCTGAATTAACCACTAAAGAAATCGTAAACTTTATGGCAACAAACGGAAGGGGACTGATATGTGTCGCACTTCCAGAAGAAAGGTGCGAGGAACTGGAGCTGGATATGATGGTAGGTAAAAACACCTCTCTCCACGAAACACAGTTTACCGTATCGGTCGATATATTAAGTAAGGAAACCACAACGGGCATATCTGCATCCGATAGAGCCAAGACTATTCAGTCCCTGGTAAATAACAATACGAAACCTGAAGATCTTGCCAGACCCGGACATATTTTCCCTTTAAAGGCAAAGTCCAGGGGAGTACTCAGGAGAGCAGGACATACTGAGGCAGCAGTAGACCTCACAAGGCTGGCGGGTCTTAAACCCGGTGGAACACTTGTTGAAATAATGAATGAAGACGGATCGATGGCAAGAATGCCCGACCTGGTTAAGATAGCAAATAACTTCTCCATAAAGATTATTACTATAAGAGATCTTATTAAATACCGCCTCAGCGAAGACAGTATTATTGAAATGGGAGTCAGGGTTAAACTTCCGACAGAATATGGAAATTTTGACTTTATCCCTTTCAGACAGTTGGGTAACGGGCTCGAACATGCTGCAATTGTTAAGGGAGATTGGAGTATCGATGAACCTGTCCTGGTACGCGTTCATTCTTCGTGCTTTACAGGAGATATACTTGGCTCACTAAGGTGCGATTGCGGTCCTCAGCTGCACCACGCAATGCAACTGGTTGAAAAAGAAGGAAAAGGTGCTGTGATTTATCTGAGCCAGGAAGGCAGAGGCATTGGTCTGTTCAATAAAATAAAGACATATAAACTGCAGGAGGAAGGCCGTGATACCGTGGAAGCAAACCTGGAACTCGGTTTTGCTGATGATGAAAGAGACTATGGTGTTGGCGCAAATATTCTAAGGGAACTCGGACTTGGTAAAATAAGACTTATATCAAATAACCCTGTAAAGAGAGCTGGTATTGAAGGTTACGGCATTGATATCGTTGAAACCGTACCACTTGAGATACCTTCTAACCCACATAATAACTTCTACCTAAAGACAAAGGCTGATAAAATGGGGCATACCCTTACCTGCTATAAGCGTTAGGGTCTGGCTTTATCCTGATGCTCTGCTGGCCCTTTTTGAAGTCTGATCGCACTGTAAATATTCATAGGTGAGACCTCGTTGCTTATTGCAAACTCTTGAAGGGATTGCTCCGGATTACCATTAACAAAACCTGCATTTCTTACCTGCTCAATTACAATATCACTGTCAGACTCAAAGAATCTGTCAGCTATCTCGTTAATCGTCATATCTTCAATGCCGGGAACGGGAGGCTTACCAATATTATTCTCCCATGTATCAGACAGCTTGTTCCCAAGGTCCATTATACTGATAACAGGAGGTACCTCAAAAAAGGTTAAGAAGAAAATCAGTAAGGCCGTGGCCAGTGCCAGATAAGCCTCCCTGTTTCTTCGCATACCACTACCCATCTTTCTCTTTAAATACGACAGAAAAGTTTTCCAGTTTATCAGGAACAAATGAAGAATTCCAAAAAATATAAAAAGATATGAAAATATTGTATGCTGGGTTTCCCATTGAGATCTGTCTAAACCAAGCATTATCCAGTTGATCCATCTCGCCACTCTGCCTGGAGGGGCAATATAAAGAACTATCCCGGTAATAACTATCATAAAAAATGACAATGCCAGACCGACACTAATATACCGTCTCAAAGAAAAAAATTTCATGGCAGGATAAAATATATTAAGCAGCAAATTTACAATAAATATAAATCTGAAATATATAAGCTTATATGATCTAAAACATTATGATTAGATAAGTGATCCATTTTTTATAGCTTTGTTTAATAATGGATAAAGGCCCTAGAATATTATTTATGGGAACACCGGATTTTGCCGTTTCGAGTCTCGGTGCACTCCTTATGAACAACTACAATGTTGTGGGAGTAGTTACTGCTCCCGACAGGCCGGCAGGCAGAGGCAGGAAGGTAAGTCAATCGGCAGTTGCAAGGTACGCAAACGAAAACTTACTTAATCTTCTTCAACCCGAAAATCTTAAAGACGATTCTTTTATCAGAAATCTTGAAAAACTCTCGCCGGATATTGCTGTTGTGGTTGCTTTTCGCATGCTTCCTGAAGCTGTATGGCGTATTCCAAAGATCGGCACCTTTAACCTGCACGCTTCCATGCTTCCTCAATACAGAGGAGCTGCGCCAATAAACCATGCACTGATAAATGGTGAAACATCAACAGGAATTACAACATTTTTAATAGATGATAAAATAGATACGGGAAATATCCTCTATAGAAGAGAGCTAAAGATAAGTCACAGAGAAAATGCAGGTGAATTGCATGACAGGCTGATGCGCTCTGGAGCTAAACTGGTTATTAAAACCATAAATATGCTTGTCGACGGCAAAGCAAAACCAATCAGCCAGAATCAACTTATCGGCAAAAACGAGATACTGAAAACTGCCCCAAAGATTTTCAGCAAAGATTGTTTTATTAACTGGTCTGCTAAGGGTGAAATAATTCATAATTTTGTTCGTGGTCTATCACCATATCCGGGAGCCAGAACATATTTTAAGGTGGGAGATAAAAATTTACTGGTCAAAATATTGGAAGGAAAACACCATAAATTACCTGCCGCGAAGGAACCAGGCATCCTCAATACAGAATTAGCAGGGAAAATTTTTGTTTCAACCCATGACGGGAATTTTGAACTGATCAGAATTCAGCCCGAAGGGAAAAAAATAATGAAGATCTCTGACTATCTGCGTGGTACAGATCCTAGTTTAATATCAATATCTAAAGACCCTCCGGTTTAGTTCTTCTTAGCCATAGCTCTGTACCAACTTCCGGGTTACGACCCGGCACAAGACCATTCTTCTCATATAATGTTTTAAGCTTTATACCGTAAAGCTGCGAAATTGTATACATGGTCTCCCCCTCTTTTAGTATATGAAATTCCTTGCCATGTTCTGCTTTGTTTCTCTTTGGCTGCAAATATACAAGCTGCCCGACAACCAGCCCTGCACCATCGGGCAAATCATTATATCTGAAGATCTCCCAGCTCAGCAGGTCAAACTCCTTTGCCAGGGACTCATATGTATCTCCCTCTTCTACAAGTATATATTGAATACGGTTCCTTTCCCTTATACGAGTATTGCTATTATGCAGGACTATTGTCTGTGAGTTCTGAGTACGGAGTTCGGAGTGCGGAGTCCGGGGTACGGATTTGCGGGCACTTATACGTGAGCCCATCACTAATTTATCGTATTGATGCAGATCATTATCCTCAATGGTTCTTATCAGCATGGAGGCATATTTTGGGTTAGTTGCGTAGCCAGCCCTTTTTAATCCCTTTGCCCAATTCTTATAATCACCCTGATCGTAGTCAAACAAGAATCTATACCTCGAGCCATTAACAAGAAAATCAGAATGGTCTCTGAAAGATTCCTCAGGACTCCTGTATTTTCTGAAGCACTCATTTCGCCTGTCATCATCATGATAAATCTTACCTCCCTTCCAATCATTATGACACTTTATTCCAAAATGATTATTAGCCTTTGTTGCAAGTCGGCTGCGACCATAATCGGATTCTATTATTCCCTGCGCAAGGGTTATACTTGCCGGTATGCCGGTCCTTATCATTTCACTGATTGCTTCATCAGCGTAAAGAGAAGTATACATGGCAACATCACGATTAGAATGACTAATACCCGTCTGTGTATCTATTACTCTCCCCGGACCACAGGAAACCAGGCCTGTCAGAACTAATAATATAAATAAAACCTTCTTCATACTTTTCGAATATAGTGCCAAAAATAGAAAAGAGATTAAGGAATTCTGATCTGCAAAACAACTATTAATTAACTAATTTTGCTACTTTTAAACAATCCCTGAAATAGTTTTCAAGACCATATAAAGGGTACCTGGAATTTTTTTATAGTATTAACGAAGCTTTAAAATATAAATTGTGAAGAAAAGAATCGAGATTGAAATAGAGGAATATTACAGTCTGGAAGAACTGGCTGACAAAGACAGGGAACTTGTGCAGAAAGCAATGGCAGCCACAGATCTTGCCTATGCTCCTTATTCAGGATTTATGG
Source organism: uncultured Rikenellaceae bacterium (assembly GCA_964634565.1). Taxonomy (GTDB): domain Bacteria; phylum Bacteroidota; class Bacteroidia; order Bacteroidales; family VadinHA17; genus JAUVKT01. The sequence continues at coordinate 21,464 of CAZWLP010000013.1, forward strand.
TAGGAGCAGGTGTAAGACTGAAAAGTGGTAAAATTCTTACAGGTAATAACAGGGAAAATGCAGCCTTCCCTTCCGGCTCATGTGCTGAAGATACTGTAATCTCATATGCAGGTGCCAATTACCCCGATGATCCGATCGTTACACTCGCAATATCAGCAAAGACAGGAGATTCATTCACTTTATATCCAGTATCACCCTGTGGTAATTGCAGGCAGATTATTGCTGAAGAAGAGGACAGATCAAAACAGGAAATAAAAATTATCCTTTACGGCAAAGATAAGATTGAGATTGTAAAAGGGATATCAGGATTATTGCCTCTCAGGTTTAGTAAAGACAGATTAAAAGGTTAATCATCCCCGCTGATAAGCATCTGAAAGCCTGCTCCATGTATATTCTTAATCTGGATCGAAGGATCTGATATCAGATATTTTCTAAGTTTTGTAATATAAACATCCATACTTCGGGCCGTAAAATAATCGTCAGAGCCCCAGATGGTCTTTAAAGCAGTTTCCCTGCTTAAAAGTGAGTTTGGCGTTTCAGCGAGGAGCTCAAGGAGCTGAGATTCTTTTGGCGAAAGTTTCTTTTCATCCTTATTATCACAGAGTGTTCGGAGTTTGCGATTAAAAGTAAATTTACCAATATGTAGAATATCTCCTGTAATCCTGCCCTCTTTGTTCCTTCCTATAATAGCCTTAATCTTAGCCAGCAGTATATCTGTATCAAAAGGTTTTGTAATATAATCGTCGGCACCTATACCATAACCGGTAAGGACATCTGTCTTAAGTTTCTTGGCGGTAAGAAAAATTAATGGAATATCAGTATTTATATCCCGTATACTCTCAGCAATAGTAAATCCATCTATATTTGGCAGCATCACATCAAGGATGCATAAATCAAACTGCTCCTTTCTGAACCTTTCCATAGCAAACTTACCATCATCAACCCAGATTACTTCGAAATCGTTGATCTCCAGGTAAGATTTCAGAACCGATCCAAAACTAAGATCATCCTCAACCAGAAATATTTTTTTCTTATCACTCATTACTTTTATATCTACCGGGGCAAATATACTTCAAATCTTGTACCTTTTCCCGGTTCGCTGCTTACTGATATAGTTCCGTTGTGAGCTTCAACAATAGCTTTAACATAACTTAATCCAAGTCCAAAGCCCTTTACATTATGCACATTACCTCCGGATTGCCTGTAAAATCTCTCAAATATCTTTGACTGTACGGTCTTACTCATCCCCATACCCCTGTCTTCAACTGTTAATTTTATTCCGGAATCGTTCGTTTCCGTTCTAACTGTTATATCTGGAGCCTCCGGAGAATATTTATTTGCATTATCGAGTAGATTATGAACAAGATTTGTAAGATGTTCCAGATCACCTGTAATTACCGGATCCTTAGCTTCAGGAAGGAAGAATATATTACCTCCCCTCTCATTAATCTGGATTTCAAATGTTTCAATAGATCTCTGAACTATTAAATTTATATCCACCTCTTCAAAAACAAATTCCATTTCACTCTTATCAAGCGTCGAAATCTGAAGGATGTTCTCAACCTGCTTATTCATTCTGACATTCTCCTTTTTTATCATCCTTACAAAATGTAATACCCTCGATTCGTCTCCAATAATTTTAGGATTAGCTATTGTGTCAGCAGCCAGAGATATTGTAGCAATGGGAGTTTTAAATTCGTGAGTCATATTATTGATAAAATCAGATTTCATTTCTGAAATCTTTTTTTGTCGGATGATAAAAAATATACTTAAAGCGAAGGTAACCATAATAATTATGGAAAAAACTGAGGATGCCCCGAGAATAAGAGACATAGATCCGATAATGTAATTGTTTCTCTCAGGAAACTTAAGTGCTAATCTTGTATTAGTATCTATTAAGCTGTTAGGGAAAAGACCCACAGAATAGTTACTTGTCATAAAATCCGGTTCCGAAAATTTAGAAGAACGACCATTAACTACTGTACCATTTTCAATTACAGCGAATTCGAAGGGAGTGAAAATTCCGGCATTTGCCAGTTCCCTCTTTAATGTTGCATATATCAATTCGGTATCGGCACCGGTGCTAAGCTCCCAGTTATATATCTCATTTATCATCTGGTCGCCCATATTTCGCAACTCTTCTGTTTTCTTTTGAACCCAACTCTGGAACTTATCTTCCTGGATTTCCATATTCACACTTCTGTCAGGCATTTTATGAACTACAAGCCCTGGAATATCACGCCTGGAAATATATCTTATAGAGTCGTTCGAAATAGAAGTCTGTAAGCCTCCTGAAAACATTAGCCTGTCACCTTCTTCTGTAATCCTGACAGAAAAAGACTCACTGGTTTCAATCGACTGGCCGGGCTTAATATCAGTAAAATCTTTCGGTATATCAATATAAGCCTGAGATAATGGATTTGTTATTATTTCTGAGGCTTGATTCCGGGGGATTGAATCTGCAAGCGTCATCTGTTCAAAAAATTTAATATTCCTGGCAGACTCCATTTTCCTGGCTGTAGTATACAGGCTCTGATAAACAGATCTGTTAAAAAGGTCGTTCCTTACAGCAATAGCATTATTTATCCAGACCAGCTGAACCCATATTATCCCAAGCAGTGATACAACCATCAGTGATATCAGGCCAATAAACTTCCATCGCTTCATAATACAAAAATAGGGATATATTATTGAGTTACCCGTATTTTAACTTTTCCTTAACTACTTTTAACCATACCTTAAGCTCTTATTATTAAGCAGCATAATACAGTTAACGCATTTACTAAAGAATAAAACGCAAAGACAAATTCAATAATGATAATTGTAGCTGTCGCTGATATTTAAATTCTTATACCAGGTCCCGGAAAAGTTGCCATATATCATTATCAGGAAGAGGTGCTGTTATTGAGATTTTTTCCTGCTTTACCGGGTGAATAAAGCTTATTTTATAAGCATGCAGAGATATCCCTCCATCCTTATTTGACCTGCCAAATCCGTATTTAAGATCACCACGAATAGGACATCCAATCTTTGAAAGCTGGCTTCTTATCTGGTGATGCCTTCCCGTTATAAGGTTTACCTCAAGTAAGTAATAGCTATCTGTTCTGGATACAATTTTATATCTGAGTATAGCTTTTTTTGAACCCTTAACCTCAGTATCGTAAGCATATGATTTATTTTGCTTTTCATTCTTCTTAAGATAATGGGTAATCTCAGCATCGTCCCCGGGTGGTCGCTCCTTCACAATTGCCAGGTAGGTTTTATCTACCTTCCCGTCCTGAAACAGACTGTTCATTCGTGAAAGTGCCTTGGATGTTTTTGTAAAAAGAACTACCCCACTCACCGGTCGGTCTATCCTATGTGTAATACCAAGGTATACATCCCCTGGTTTTTTGTAAGTGATCTTAATATATTCCTTAACCTTGTCGGCAAGAGTTACATCCCCTGTCGAATCGCCCTGTACCAAATCAGAATTATCCTTATATACTGCAATAAGGTGGTTGTCTTCGTAAAGTGTAATCATTAGCTTTAATATTGCTCTTTTTCGTTAGGAAAGTCACGAGACCTTACATCTTCTATATACGCCCTCACTGCGCCCCCTATTTCCTGGTAAAGGTTATGATAGCGTCTCAGAAATCTTGGAGAAAATTCCTGGGTAATGCCAAGCAGATCATGTATAACAAGCACCTGTCCGTCTACTTCGCCTCCCGCACCTATACCTATTGTAGGAATAGTAAGCTCAGCCGTGACTTTTGCAGCCAGCTTTGCAGGGATCTTTTCAAGCACAATTCCAAAAACTCCGGAGCTCTCAAGTAATTTAGCATCTTCCAGCAATACCCGAGCTTCTTCCTCTTCTTTTGCTCTTACTACGTATGTGCCAAATTTATGAATTGCCTGAGGTGTAAGCCCGAGATGTCCCATAACGGGAATTCCAGCCGACAGGATTCTTTCAACCGAATCCTTAATTGCTTTTCCTCCTTCCAACTTTACACCATGTGCACCTGTTTCCTTCATAATCCTGACAGCAGAGGCAAGAGCCTTTTTTGAATTACCCTGATAAGTCCCGAAAGGAAGATCAACGATTATTAAAGCCCTGCTGGCCGCCCTTACAACAGACTGAGCATGATAAATCATATTATCTAAAGTAATCGGAACAGTAGTCTCATGACCTGCCATTACATTGGAGGCTGAGTCGCCAACAAGGATCACATCCACACCAGACTCATCAACGATCTTTGCAATCGAATAGTCGTATGAAGTAAGCATGGCAATTTTTTCACCCTTTAACTTCATTTCGTTTAAGACATGAGTGGTTACCCGACGTACTGATTTATGAATTGACATTGTTCTTTGGTTTTGATTTCCAGACTACAAAGCTACGAATAGTTTTTAATTATATCCCGTTCTTAACTGACACTCTGCTCTGCCTTTTTGTCATTTTAGTGCGCCACAAAAATGAAATAACAATTATTAGTGTGTCAAATTTGCATAATTATCAAATAAATATACAGTGGCACAGTGATTGCTTACATAAGGCAAAACAGAAAAACTTACATAATAATAAAATAATATGGGAAAGATAATTGGTATCGATTTAGGAACAACAAATTCATGCGTTTCAGTAATGGAAGGGAATGAACCGGTTGTTATACCTAATAGCGAGGGTAAAAGGACAACTCCTTCTATTGTTGCATTTATCGAAAATGGTGAAAGAAAAGTTGGGGATCCGGCTAAAAGACAGGCTATCACGAATCCTCAAAAAACAATATCCTCCATAAAAAGGTTTATGGGAGAACAGTTTAATAATGTATCAAAAGAGATTTCAAGAGTCCCTTACTCTGTAGTAAAAGGAGATAATAACACTCCCAGGGTAAAAATAGATGAGCGTATGTACTCTCCTCAGGAAATTTCAGCTATAATACTTCAAAAAATGAAGAAGACAGCTGAAGACTATCTCGGACAGGAAGTTACTGAGGCTGTTGTTACAGTTCCGGCTTATTTTAACGACTCTCAGCGCCAGGCAACAAAAGAAGCAGGAGAAATTGCCGGCCTTGATGTAAAGAGAATAATTAATGAACCAACCGCAGCAGCACTGGCTTACGGTCTTGATAAAAAAACAGAGGATCTTAAGGTTGCTGTTTTTGACCTCGGCGGTGGAACATTTGATATTTCAATACTTGAACTTGGAGATGGTGTGTTTGAAGTAAAATCTACTAATGGCGATACTCACCTTGGAGGTGACGATTTCGACCAGGCTATTATCGACTGGCTAACTGATGAATTCAAGAAAGACGAAGGAGTAGACCTTAAAAAGGATCCTATGGCACTTCAGAGATTGAAAGAAGCAGCCGAAAAAGCAAAGATAGAATTATCAAGTTCAACAAGTACTGAGATAAACCTGCCTTATATAATGCCTGTTGACGGAATTCCAAAACACCTTGTTAAAACATTGTCAAGATCTCATTTCGAAAAAATATCTGATAAGTTAATACAATCAGTTATTGCTCCTTGTAAATCGGCTCTTAAAGATGCAGGGCTAAGTTCATCAGATATAAATGAAGTGCTTCTGGTAGGAGGATCAACAAGAATTCCTGCCATTCAGGATGTAGTTGAAAAATTCTTCGGAAAGAAACCATCAAAAGGAGTTAATCCTGACGAAGTAGTGGCTGTTGGCGCAGCAATCCAGGGAGGCGTTCTTACAGGCGAAGTAAAAGATGTACTGCTACTTGATGTAACTCCGCTTTCACTGGGAATAGAGACTATGGGAGGTGTAATGACAAAATTAATTGAATCTAACACAACTATTCCTACTAAGAAAACTGAGACATTTACAACAGCAGCCGACAATCAGCCTTCGGTAGAGATTCACGTTCTCCAGGGAGAGAGGCCAATGGCGGCAGGCAATAAGACTATAGGAAGGTTCCACCTTGATGGTATTCCACCATCACCAAGAGGCGTTCCACAGATCGAGGTAACTTTTGATATTGACGCAAATGGTATCCTTAATGTTTCTGCCAAAGATAAAGGTACAGGTAAAGAACAACGTATCAGGATCGAGGCATCATCAGGCTTAAGCGATGATGAAATAAAGAAGATGAAGGATGAGGCAAAGATGAATGAAGAATCTGATAAAAAAGCAAAGGAGACTGTTGATAAAATCAATGCAGCTGACAGTATGATATTCCAGACTGAAAAGCAATTAAAAGAGTTTGGGGATAAACTGCCTGCCGATAAAAAAGAGCCTATTGAAAAAGCTCTGGCAGACCTGAAAGAAGCTCATAAAAATCAGGATCTGGAAGCTATTGATAAAGCAATGGAAGATATGAACACTTACTGGCAGGCTGCCTCTGAAGAAATATATAAATCTCAGCAGGCCCAGGACGGACAGCAGGGCGATCCTGCAGGAGCCGGACAGCAAGGACAGGGAACGCAGGGAAATGGCGATGATGAAGTTACTGATGTAGACTTCGAGGAAGTTAAGTAATTTTAGCATACACCATATTCAATATATCTCAATCCCGCTTATAGAGCGGGATTTTTTTATCTTTGTATATATAAATTATCGGGATATGAAAAAGAACAGAATATATGCACTTATAATATTTAGTTTTATTCTTACAAACTTTATCTCCGGGCAGGAAAAAATAAATTTTACCGACGAAAATGGTCTGAAACAGGGCAAATGGATTAAAAAATTTGAGAATGGCAATACATTCTACGAAGGGGAATTTAAGAACAATAAACCTGTTGGCGAGTTTAAAAGATACTATATAAGCGGAAATCTTATATCAATATTAAATTACCACCTCGAAAGTGATAGTGTTGATGCAGTATTCTTCCATCCAAATAAGTTCCTGGCTGCTAAAGGCAAATATTACAAGCAAAAAAAAGAGGGAGAATGGGTATTCTATTCTGCAAAAGAAGAAGACTGTGTTATCTGCCGGGAAAATTACATCAACAACCTTAAGGAAGGCAAGAGTATTAAATACCATCTTAATGGTAATATTGCCGAGGAGCTCTTCTATATTAATGACCTTAAGCATGGAGCCTGGATACAGTATTTTACCGATGGGGTAATCTGCATTAAATCAAATTTCTCAAATAATAAGGTAAATGGAAAATTTGAAACATTCCATACAAATGGAAATAGAGAAATCACAGGCACATATATAAATGATACACGCAACGGAAAGTGGAAATTCTATAATGAAGATGGTTCGTTTAAAAGAACTATTATTTACCGTAATGGAGTGGCAGATAACGAAAAGGAATTAATAGAGGAAGAAACAAAGTATCTCGACATGCTTGAAAAAAATGGTGGTAAAATAGAAGATCCTGAAAAAAACGGGGTGGCCTGGTAAACCATATATTTCCTCAATATGGAAAAACACAAAATATCCCTAAAAGAGCTACAGAAAATAATCAGCAGTACTATATCTGCTGAGCTGGGAGATTATTTTTGGGTAAGCGCAGAAATTTCTGAATTAAAATTTAATTATAGCGGACACTGCTACCTTGAACTTATTGAAAAAGAAAATAAAGATAGTCAGATCTGTGCCAGGATGAGAGCGGTAATCTGGAGTAAAAAAGCCAGATTCCTGTTACCTTACTTTAAAACCACAGCAGGGATTACTCTGAGTGAAGGTCTTGCAGTTCTTCTAAAAGGTAAATTAGAATATCATGAGGTTTATGGCATCAGCCTGGTTGTAGATGATATCGACCCGGGCTATACAATGGGAGATCTGGCTATTAGAAGAAATGAGATTATTACCAGGCTAAGGGCTGAAGGAGTAATTGATATGAATAAGGACCTGGCACTGCCCTATCATCCCGGAAATATTGCTGTAGTAAGCTCAGACAAAGCCGCAGGATTTGAGGATTTTAAGAACCAGTTGCTAAATAATCCATACGGATATAAATACAAAATTGACCTTTATAAGGCAGTTATGCAGGGTAACGAAACTGAAAAGTCAGTTATCAATGCCCTGTCGCTGATAAGTGATTCTATATCTGATTACGACCTGGTAACAATTGTAAGAGGAGGTGGTTCTCAATCCGATCTTAGCTGGTTCGATAATTATGATATAGCTTATTTTATTACTCAATTCCCAATTCCGGTAATTATCGGCATCGGACATGATAAGGATATATCGGTTACCGATATAGTAGCCCATACATCGTGCAAAACTCCAACTGCAGTGGCTGATCTTCTTATTCAACAAACTGCAGAAACCGATCGCTATATTAAATCGCTAAGCAGGAATATTAAGAGATCTTCCAAAGAAAAACTCGAAAGATCAAAGGGATATATTAACAATATTGGCAGCAAAATAATTTCATCCAGCATTTTGAATCTATCTACAACAAAAATCACACTCAAACATCATAAAGAACAAATAAGATCAGGCACAAAACTATTTCTTAGAGAGAAACACACACGGATCGATAGACTTAAGTCCGAAATGCAAAGTGGTTCACGAAGATTATTGTCAGATATTGACACCAAATTAAAGAATATCAGCAAAACAATAGAACATCTTAGTCCTGAGAAAGTACTTAAAAGAGGCTACTCAATAACTTTGGTGAATGGTAAATCATTAAAAAATACGGCTAGTATTAATAAAGGTGATAAAATAACCACAATTTTGAATAAGGGTAAAATTGATTCCGAAGTCTTTGATATTAAGGAATAATTATACAAATTGTACTGTATTTTCAGGGGAGTATGAAAAAGTATTATAAACTATTGCTATTTCTAATATTAGTTTTAGATACAACTAATATTGACGGGCAGGAAACTTTGTTTCCATATAGTTTGAAATTTCCCCCATACGAAGCACTTGCCAACAGACTTTCTGATAAGTTTAAAAATGAGGCTCGTAATTATATTTACGAAGGCGATTTTAACGGAATGGAAACATGCATAGATATTCAAACTATGCTAAATACTTTTCAGGATCCAATCCTGAACGGGGATATAGAAAACCAGAAAGGAGTAATTGAATATTATAAAAACAATAGCAGCAAGGCACTGCAATTTTACCTTAAGGCACTCGACTATTATAGTCTGTCAGACTACAAGGGTGGCATTAACAAAATAATGAATAACATTGCTATAATCTTTAATCATATCGAAGATTATGAGTCGAGCCGTAAATATCTGATCAAAGCTATTGAATCAACCCCTGAAAATGATATAAAGAGCAGATCAATATACCAGCTGAACCTGGCTGAAGTAGAGGCACAATTAAATAATTGTCCGCTTGGAATAAGTATAGCAAATGAACTTCTTGATAAATACGACCCCAATAAACTATTCTTCTCAGAATTATCTATCTACGGTCTGCTAATATCCTGCTATAATAATTTGGGAATGTCAGAAGAAGCAATTAAATGGATAGAAAAGGGAGCAGCCTCTATTGATACCAATTCTACCTATTTCGATAAGATCGCATTTTATAGCCAGGCAATCAGGTACCATTTTAATAAGGGCGAATACAGGGAAGTAATTGAGCTTGGCCGCAATATTTATCCTCCCTCTGACACAACATTTATGCGCGATATGTATGAGCCAATTAATTATATGGCAATCGCTGCTGTTGATCTGGGTGAAATAGAGCTGGCAAGTGAACTCGACCGGATTGCTAACAGTATTGTGTATGCAAAAGAAACCCTTACAAAGGAAGATTTAATAACACCTTTAATGGTTGAGTATTCATTTAACAGAGATATTGCAAACCGCGATATGGCCAGAATTCAGCTCACCGAGAACAATAAGCAGGCCAGAGCACAGAGAAACCTGCTATTAAGTCTTCTTGTTATAATGATTGCTATGATTGTTATGATCCCTATATTAGTAAGGATCAGAAGGCTGCGTGCTAAGTTTAAACTGGAATTATCTGATCAAAACAGCAAACTGGAAAAGATAAACAAACAGCTAAAAACTGATAACGAAGAACTTGAAAAGGGAAATAATCTACTCGACACATTTATATCTGTTTTTGCTCACGACCTTATTAATCCCTTCCAGGCAATAATCGGATTCTCACAATTAATGAGTGCAGACCATGAGGTCTTAAAAGAAGAGGACTTTATAGAGTATTCTGAATTACTATCGGAAACCAGTTTTCAGCTAAATCAACTCTTAACAAATCTAAAAAGCCTTTCGATAACTCAGGGCGAACACGAAAAACTTCAAGCTACGCAGATAATTATTGATGATATTATTAAAAGCGTACTAAAACTATTCGAATCTACAGCAAAGAAAAAAAATATACATTTTGAAATATCGAAATCCGAAAAAGATTGTATCGGATTCACCAATCCTGATATAATAGAATCTGCAGTCCGCAACGTTATAAGCAATTCAGTAAAATTCAGCAAACCAGACAGTAAGATTGAAATAAGCTGCCGAAAAGAAGGAGATGTCATTTTGATTTCAATTAAGGACTACGGCTCGGGTATTCCGGAAAAAGTACTTAAGCACTTACTTGATAAAGGACATACAGAATCAAAGCTAGGTACAGCAAACGAAAAAGGAAGCGGAATAGGCCTGGCTATAAGTATTGAACTTCTAGAATCATTTAATGGCTCGCTTGAACTGAAAAGTGAAGTGGGGCAAGGAACTGAAGCATTAATTAAAATACCAGCATGCAATGAGTAAAAAAACTTTTGTGCATATAATCATACTGGTATCAGCTGTTTTTATCTTACCTATAAAGGAATCAGGTGCTCAAACTACATTATTTGACTCATTAAAGACACAAATAGATACACTGAATGGAATTGATAAGGTCTTGAAACTCCAGGAAACTGCTAAATTATTTAGATATACCTCCCTTGATAAAGGACTGTACTTTACAGATAGGAGTAAGGAATTAATAGAAGATATTGGTCACGATTCCCTTTTAGCGGTTAACTATAATATCATAGGAATACTATACCAGCAATCAGGACTGGATTCTCAGGCAGAAGCACAATACAAAACTTCGCTTAATTTATATGAAAAGCTGAACGACTTTAATGGTAAAGCGACAGAAACCCATAACCTGGGTATCATTTACATGGACAGGCTCGACACAATAAAGGCTATTGATTACTTTAAACAATCGCTAAATGAGAGGTATGAAACCGGTAATAACAGGAGAATAGGTGACGGACTAGTTACCCTGGGGGAAGTATACAAGAGGTTTGGTAATTATGATAAAGGGATATCCTGGCTTAGCCGGGCTCTTGAATACTATCCTGAAGATACAGTATATATGCGCAAGTTTGATTGCTATTCCCTTCTTGCAGATAGTTATCTGCCAATTAACCCCGACAGGTCGTTGCTCTGGATAGAAGAGATGAAGAAAATGGTGGCAATTGATACTGCTGATGTAATAACAAATAAGCATATAGTAAATTTTATGCTTGGTCAATACTACCTGAAAACCGGCAACTATGTGAAATCTGCTGAAATATTGGGAGAAATTAGCGACTATATTAACAGTATAAATAATATATATCATCCGATAGAAGTATTAAGAGAATTATCGGCCAGACTATACGAAGCGGGCGAGATAGAAAAGTCTCTGGTATTTTCTATCAAGGCCCGGAATAATAAAGAGGCTTTTGAGGATAAAAGAATAAAAAATACAATCAGCGAATATAAGACAAGACTTGATTTTAAATCTACCGAAGAAGAAATAAGAAGAACAGAAGAACTTAACAATCTGGTACTGAAAAGAATTCATACAGAGAGACTTCTTAAAAATGTAATGTTCCTGATCCTTCTTTCACTTACCGCTATAATAGCAATATCGCTTATAAATTATTTTAAGCTGAAAAATGATCAGTTAGCCTTAAGCAAAAGAAACAATGAACTGAATGATGCTAATAAGAAAAGCATCTTATATAAAGAAAGTATCCTTCAATTTCGTGATAATAAGAGTGTATTCTTCAATATTCTTACAGATAAATTACTTATTCCCTTTACCGATCTTACTGTCCGATTAACGGCTCTGTCAGATGAGTCCAAAAAATCATTTAATAAAACAAAGTTCCTGGCAGACCTTCAGAATATTTATATCCTGGCAATATCAATTGAAAAAAGCCTTAAAAGAATCCTTATGTGGTCAAAGATACAAAGGAATAAGTATGAGGTAAACCATGAATCTATTAATGTAAACGATTATATGCATGAAATACTGCCGGAAATTCTAAAAATGGCTATAAGACGAAATATAAAAGTTAGTTATGATATAGATCCCGAATTGTATATCACTTTCGACAGGAAGTCTCTAAGGAGCATAATCAAAATATTTATAGAAAACAGTATCGATAACTCACCTGAAAAATCCGAGATCATAATAAGGGCTAAAAAAGCAAGTAACGGAGGTGTTATTTCGGTTACTGACTTTGGGAAAGGTATTGACCCCTCACATCAGCAAAATCTTTTTGATATAAAAAGAATAAATAAAATTAAAGAAAGCAGGGATTTTAAAAATCTTGGACTTGGATTACTGATGTCAAAGCATCTGGCTGAACTTAACAACAGTTATATTAGTTTCGAAAGCAAAACAAATAAGGTAACAAGCTTCTATTTACACATAAAAAAAGATAATGGCAGAAAAGAACCCAACATTTAATGAGGCACTTGAAGAACTTGAATCCATCCTTAAGGATATAGAATCCGGAGATATGGAGGTTGATAAGCTTACAATAAAAGTAAAAAGGGCTGCTTTTTTACTCGGTATATGTAATAAGAAACTCAAAAATACCGAGGAGGAACTAGAAAGAATAGTTGAGGACCTGGAATAAAAAAATCAGGACCTTAACATGCCCTGATTTTCCCTAATTCCCTAAACCTAAATCCTAGAAAACAAACTGCTGATTTAAAACCTTCTAATCTGTTTACGGAATAAAGGTACGAATTGTTACAAAAACAGCCAGTAAAATAGAGAACTTTAACTTTTTTTTAATATTCTCTATTTTTCTACTCCCAGTACATCCTTAATAGCTTTTTCAAAGGTATCCTTTGGCAAGGCTCCCATAGCCATTTGTGGTTGTCCGTCTTTAGGAACAAAAAGCAAAGAGGGTATACTCTTAATACCAAATACTCCTGCCAGCTCCTGCTCTGCCTCTGTATCTATCTTATAAACATTCAGCTTATCTCCATACTCCTGAGAAAGTTCTTCCAGAATTGGAGCTACCATTTTGCAAGGGCCACACCAGTCTGCGTAAAAATCAATAAGGGCAGGCTTATCTCCTTCATACTTCCACTCCTTATTATTCTCGTAATCAAAAACTTTCTCAATAAATGTCTCTTTTGTTAAAAATTCTACCATAATTTATTTGTTTTAACTTTTTTAAGGCAAATACCATACCGATACTCAAACTAAGCATAATAATAGAATATTCTCACAATAATTGTAATTTTGTCATGATTTTAGTACAAATAGTCATATCTATATATGAAGAAATGTCTATATTATTCGGTTTTTGACACCATTTCCGATATTGCAGGTTCAATGAATCTTGAAGCTTATGTAGTTGGAGGCTTTGTTCGTGATTGCATCCTTAAGAGAAATAATGTAAAAAAGGATATCGATATAGTAGTAATAGGTGATGGGATAAGTGTAGCCAGGAAAGTCGCGAAAAAAATCAACCCCAAAATTAAAATTTCTGTTTTTAAGAATTTTGGCACAGCTATGTTCAGACATAAAGGCATTGATATAGAATTTGTGGGTGCAAGAAAAGAGTCTTATCGCTTAACTTCCAGAAAACCAGAAATCAGCTCAGGGACACTTGAAGATGATCAAAAAAGAAGAGATTTCACCATAAATGCAATGGCAATTAGTCTTAATAGAGAAAGCTATGGCGATTTTATAGACCCCTTTAATGGCATCAACGACCTGAAAAACAAAATAATAACAACTCCTCTGGATCCGGATATCACTTTCTCTGATGATCCACTACGTATGATGAGAGCTATTCGCTTTGCATGTCAGCTTAAGTTCACGATAGACAATAGTACCTTTGATGCAATAATAAGAAATGCAGGAAGGATAAAGATTGTTTCACCAGAAAGAATAACAGAAGAACTAAATAAAATACTGGAATCCGACAAACCATCAATCGGATTAAAACTTTTGTCAGAAAGCAAACTGTTAATCCATATCCTGAAGGAACTGGAAGAGATGAAAGGTGTGGATATAATAAATGACAAAGGACATAAAGATAATTTTCTACATACAATCCAGGTGGTGGATAATGTAAGTAAGATGTCAGATAATCTGTATTTAAGATGGGCCGCCCTTCTACACGATATAGCCAAACCACTTACAAAAAAATACTCCGATAATATAGGATGGTCGTTTCACGGACATGAATTTATTGGAGCTAAAATGATACCGGGCATCTTTAAAAAGATGCGCCTACCATTGAATGAAAAAATGAAGTATGTTCAGAAGCTGGTAAGTCTTCATCTCCGGCCAATCATACTATCACAGGAAGAAGTGACAGATTCTGCCGTACGGAGGCTGCTATTCGAGGCCGGTAACGATATTGACGACCTGATGCTATTATGCGAAGCCGATATCACATCAAAGAATGAAAAAAAGATAAAATTACATCTTCAGAATTTTGCACTGGTACGACAAAAGCTTAAGGAGATCGAAGAAAGGGATCATATTCGCAATTTTCAACCTCCGGTAAGTGGTGACGAAATAAAAGATATTTTCGGAATAGGCCCATGCAAAGAAATCGGAATAATCAAGGATTTTATTAAAGAAGCTATTCTTGAAGGCGAAATACCTAATGAAACTGAAGCTGCCAGAAAGTTAATGTACAAAAAAGCCTCTGAACTGGGACTTGAAAAAAAGAAGTAATTAATTGTCTGTATCCAGGTCTATTATTATCGGAAGATGATCACTGTATCCCCCTGAATACCGTGGACCCGCAAAGGTTGAAAAGGGTTTCATTCCTCGGTAAGTCTTATCTGTTGAAAGCATATAATCATGTCTTATTACAGAGAATGAATTCTCTACATATGAATATCCCTTATAAGCATCGAGCAAATTACGATTCAAAATAAACTGGTCATATTGAAGCCACAGACCCTGGTACTTATATGAACCATATTCTTTAAATGAAGTGCTGATGGAAGGATTAAAATAGCTATATCCCTTTTTATTATCACCCGATGAATTGATTAAATTAATTATCAGATCTGAATCAGGCTCGCAGTTAAAATCGCCCATAACAACAATCTTTAGCTCATTCTCAATTTCTAAAATCTTTTCTTTTATCATGTCTGAGACTATCTTACGTAACTTTTCAGTAGCACTAACTCCTCCCCTTCTCGAAGGCCAGTGAGTAACTACTATTCCCAGGGTATCTTTATCATCTGCAAGCTTAGAAAACAGAACCGACCTTGTGGCTAATGTGTCACCAGAGCTATAAACCGGATAAAAAACTTCGCTCGACAATATCCTGAAACGAGAACTATAAATCAAGGCTACCCCTATCCCCCTTGTGTCAGCAGATACTCCGTAAATTTGCTTATAGTCAACCCTCTTAAGAAAAGTATTTGAAAGAAGATCAGAGATTACCTCGCTGTTTTCCACCTCGCAAAGTCCAATTATATCAGGTGGCCTCCACCTACCCGAAGATGCAATTACTTTTGAGATGCTGTTCAATTTTCTGGTATACCTGTAAGTGTTCCATCTTCGTATACCAGATGGTAAAAATTCTCCGTCGTTAAGATCACTGTCGATAGTATCAAAGAGATTTTCAACATTATAAAACATTATCCTTATACCATCCTCACCAGGTACCCTGGGAATCCTGCTAACAGAGGTAAAAAGGATTAAGGTTAGAATACCAGAAATAAGTATAATGCCATAATCATATACCCGAAATCTCTCCAATTTGTCTTTCATATGCTCCTATATCAGGTCCAATATCCTGAAATCTGCTAAATCCGCGTATATCATATTCCAGTAGAATCGATATACCCCGATCAGCTCTGTCAACAAGTACCGACAGCGTATCAGGTCTCAGATCATAATCATATACTGAGATATAACCCGGGTCAGAACTAATAATTGATCCTGTTAGATTATAATCTGCCCAGAAAGCAAGTTCCTGGTTAATAGATAACATACAATTATTAAACTGACAGTTCAGGATGCTGGCATCTGACGAATAAATTACTATTTCATTGTCCAGGCTACCCGTCAGCGATGAATTTGAAAATACAGACTGTTCAAGTACTCCCGTATAAACAATATTGTTATATTCTACAAAATCAGATATCATAATACCAGGGCTTGTGCGAATGCTATAATCCCAGTAAGAGTTTATAGAACAAT
Source organism: uncultured Rikenellaceae bacterium (assembly GCA_964634565.1). GTDB lineage: Bacteria > Bacteroidota > Bacteroidia > Bacteroidales > VadinHA17 > JAUVKT01. The sequence continues at coordinate 37,819 of CAZWLP010000013.1, forward strand.
GGGTAAATTTATATGAACCCCCCATTGCCAGGTAAAGAGAATAAAATCCACAATGAGTAATAATGCAATTGGATGCTTCAATAGATGCTCCAAGAGATGAGATGCCGCATACACTATTATGAAGAATCTTTGTATTTAATAAGGTCAGATCAGGTGCAGGATCGATAGTTCCAAGGTTTCCAAGATGGATAGCACTTACAGCGTTTATTATGTCTGCGTTTGCTATCCTGTTATTCTGACTACCATTAAGAAAGTAGATACCCTCCCACTGACCGGGAATATCGTCGTAGAACTGTTCAACTCTGTCAGATGAGAAAAGAACTCTGTTTGAAACAGATCCCTCCACCAGAAGTGTGCCAGCGATATACATGGTGGATCCTCTGTGAAAAAAGATCCTTGCTCCCTCTTCAATAGTTAACACTTCTCCGGTATCAACCATCATTGAGTTATATATTACATATGGCTTTTCATCAGTCCATATCTGACTTGAAACTTCCTCCCCTTCAATCAGGTTAATATCCTGTCCCCAGGCTAAAATATTTATATCCTGGATATTACCATTATTATATAAGAAAACTATAGAATCATTGATCATAACAGGACTATTGGAGCTGGTCGGATCAATAAGAGCATCAATAAAAATAAATATACTGTCTCCGGGAGCAATTTCAACATCCCTAATAATATTACCCGGCACGCCATTAATGTTTAACCTGAAGAAAGAGTTATTAAGAGAGATCTTATCTATCTTAACCCATCTATTATTATGATTAATTACTCTTAATTCACTTGTTGATGTACCTATTGTGGTAAAAACTGTATCAAAATAGACAGTATCTACTGAAAACTCTAAAACCAGATTATCGCCAGTAAAATACTTCTTCTCCGTACAGCCCCAGATAATAATATAGAGTACTGTTATTAGCAGCAGTAACCTTTTCATAGGTTTCAAGACAAAAAACGAAACTTATCTAGTATTTATTGAGCCACCTGTATCTTCTTGCACTATCACCGAATTTAACGGCAATAGACAACTCGTGGGAGCCATAGCTATGTTTTCTGATATCAGTAAGGGCAAAATCAAATGCATATGCAAAATAAAATCTGTCATAAGTAAATCCAAGCAGCAATATTATTGCATCCTGTGATCTGTATGATAATCCTGCCCAATAATCTCCCTGATAATAAACCCTTGCTGTGATATCAGCCTGGAAAGACTTAAATAGCATATCAGAAGATTTAAACATTGCTGACGGTTCTACAACCCAAACATCACCCTGTACCGGTATTTTTATACCTCCCGTAAGGAAAAAATGACCTAACTCCGTGCGTGGATTTTCAGCCGTATTACCCAGCGTAAGAGACCCCCTGAATAATTGTGTTGCAGCAAAGCCAATATAATAATTTCTTGTAGTAAAACTGGCTCCAAAATTAAAATCAGGAATAAATACTACCCTGTCATAGTTATTCAGAAACTCATCATCGTAGTCATGTAAAACCGCACCATCAATATCAATCGCAAATTGATAGGCAGTTGCTCCAAGGCCAAATGACAATTGACGGTAATTTCTTAAATCAATATGATATGCATAAGCAGCCTCGAAACCTGTCCTCCGGATAATACCATTCTGATCATTAAAAACATATCCTCCAATACCTACTCTACCTCCACGGGTAGGGCGAACCAGCTTTCTCCTGACAGATGTAGATCTCTGGATAAAACTGGTTTTCAATAACCTGGTCTGAAAAGCAACTGCATATGTACTTGGAGAATTTTTGAGTCCTGCCCATTGCTCTCTTGCTGTCAGATTAACCGATGTATAACCATCACTACCAGCATAAGAAGGATTTATTAGAAACCCGTTCATAACATACTGGCTATACATAGGAACCTGCTGGGCTTCCATATTGGATCCCAGCAGGATAATAATTATTGTAAGAAATAGTGCTTTAAATAATCTCATCTAGCCCCGAATTTAATCAAAATTATCTAATAATAGTTATTGTTCCGGTCAATGGCTTAGAACCATTACCCAGATTCAGTATATAGTGATAGGAATCGACAGGCAGCAGTTTACCTTTAAAGGTACCATCCCACTGATTTTCACTTAGATTCTTAGCACTGTATATTAGTTTACCCCAACGATTAAAGATCCGTATCTCAGCATCAGGATAAATATCAATGTAGTCGATCACTAATATATCATTCTTGCCATCAACATTTCCCGGTGTAATAATCTCCGGTACCTGAATGCAATTAACTCCAAGCAGATCAACAGTTATTACTTCTTGTTCTGTACAGCCATTAAGGTCGGTAACATCTACAGTATAAGTCCCATCAGGTATACCTGTCCTGTCTTCTCCATTATCTCCATCATCCCAGAGGAAGGTATATGGAGATACTCCACCGGTAATTATCAGATCAATAGCCCCCGCATTATCACCTGGACAATTGGCATCTGTAACATCGAAATCAATTACAAGAGGCATTGGCTCAGTCAGGCTTACATCATATGTTTCTTCACAACCAATACCATCAGTTACTGTTAAACTGTAAAGTCCTGCCTCAAGGTTAATAATATCTTCATCTGTAGAAGTAAATCCATTCGGACCTGTCCATGATATGGTTAGCAAGCCTGTTCCTCCCACAACATCAACCTCAATTGCCCCGTCAGAGCTACCATTACAGGAGACTCCATAGCCATTGTAATCAGATTCTGAAACTGGAGTAATAACTATTTGAGGTGGCTCATTTATCGTAATATTAAACACCTGTGGATTACAGCCATTAGCATCATCAATATTTAGTACATATGCTCCTGCTTCAAGTCCGCTAATATCTACATCTGTAGAAGTAAATCCATCCGGCCCGGTCCATGAAACTGAATATGGTGTTGTTCCTCCTGAAACCGTCATAGTAATAGATGCATCATTCGACTGATAGCACGAATTATGAACAACTGCATCAATGGCTGCTGCAAACGGTGCAGGTTCAATAATTGTTATTAAAGAATCAAAGGTGCAGCCCGCAGCATCCATTACACTTAAAGTGTAAGAGGCTGCTGACAAGCCAGTAAAGTCACCTGATGGGCCATAAGGACCGGCATCAATACTGAATGTATATGGTGCAGTTCCTCCTGTTCCATCAATCCTTAATATTCCATCAGACAATCCATTACAAGAAATATCACTATGCTCAATAACTGATATTCCCGGAACTTCATTTAGAGTGAGAATCTTATCATCACTCGCGTCACCACATGTTCCTCCACCGGTAACAGTAAGTGTAAGAGTAACATTACCCGCTGTAATATCATCTGAGCCAAATGTATATATCGGGTCAATTACTGCATTATCATCAAATGTTCCATTTCCGCTGGTGGTCCATAATATTGTTCCTCCTGATGATGTAGCATCGTTAACAGGATAACTCACCACAGACCCGCAAACTGAATCATCAGCGCCAGCATCAGCAGTAGGTGCAGGTACAAAGTTAATAAGCAGGTCATCATTCACGGATCCGCATGTTCCAGGCCCTGTTACTGTTAGAGTAAGAGTTACCGGCCCAACATCTGAAGGTCCGAATTCATATGTAGGATTAATAATAGCATCATCGTCAAATGTTCCGTCACCTGATGTTGTCCACAGTAAGGTTCCATTAGACGCTGATGCTCCCGAGATAGTAACATCAATCGGTGATCCACAGAGGTCAATATCTGGACCGGCATCCACTGTAGGTGCATCGTATATGGTAACCTTCATCGTATCAACATCAGTTGAACAACCTATTATTGCTGTAACATCCATATATAACTTAACACTGTCTGCATCGCTGGTTCCAATAAAATATATTGGTGTAAGCGATGTTGGATCATCAAAACTACCATTACCGGTAGTACCCCATAATATGGTACCATTTATTACTGAAGCAGTATTTATTGGAACCGAGGCATCAGTAATACATATTGCCTCATCAGCTCCCGCATCAGCCACAACAGCAGCAGTATCAATTACTGTTACTATCGCAGTACCAGGAGCGGTATTTCCAGCAGCATCAAATGCTGTAACATTTATTGTATTAGCTCCTAGTTCTGAACAATCAAATACAAGCTTATCGAGCTGAACTTCAGTAATTCCGCAATTATCAGAACTGGTAGCTGCTACATAAACATAAGAGCTGTCTATAGTAACAATACCTCCTGCTCCGATAGCCACTGTAGTATCTATTGTTACAAGTAAAGGATCTTCATTGTCAGTTACGATTACGTCATACTGACAAGTTCCTGGATTACCACTTCCATCTATTGCAGTCCATATTATTGTAGTTACACCAGCAGGCAGAACTTCACCTGCAAGAGTAGCCGTACCATTAAAGTCATTGGTAAGTGTAGCAACCGTACAATTATCTGTTGCTGTCGCATCAAATTCAGTACCTACAACTGTATATCCACAAACTCCAGGATCAGTATCCTTAGCCTGATCACCAACACAAATCGCTACCGGAAGTTCTGTGTCAGTAACAATAACATCGAATTCACAAGTAGATATGTTTCCACAATCATCAGTAGCAGTATATGTTACAGTCGTCGTTCCAACCAGGAATACATCTCCTGGCGCATGGCTACGTGTAAGGCTTGCCAGGCTACAATTATCCGTTGCTGTAGGCTCTGTCCAATTTACAACTGCATCGCAGCTTCCGGCGTTTGCTGAAACAATGATATCTGATGGGCAATCTGATATTACAGGTGCTGTATTATCCTCTACGGTTATTGTCTGGGTATAAGTAGCACTAACATTACCACATCCATC
>CAZWLP010000014.1:0-40549 GCA_964634565.1 uncultured Rikenellaceae bacterium
AGTTCAGGCAGATGACCATCTGGATATGCCATCCAATATGCCCAGGGTTGTTGGGAAAGATGCATATAGAGAATACTTTTCCCCGTATATAGGTTTTTTTAAAAGCCTGAAAGAAAATGAAATGAGTTTTGATATCGATGAATTTGTAGTGTCAGGAAATTGGGCTTTTCAGATTGGCAGATATTCATCCAAATTTATAACTCAAGATGATTTTGTTATGAAAGATGAGGGAAACTATGTTTGGATCTTTAATAAAGATGATGAAGGAAATTGGAAATGGGCGAGAGTAATTTCTAATTCTACTATTCCAATTCAGTAACTGAATAAGCACGGGTTTCATAGTCTTCAATAAATGTAATTATACTTTTTGGTTTCATATTTTGTATTGTGCTTTTAGACTAAAGGATAATTTGCTTCTTAGATTCTCTTCTATTGGCATAACAGACAAGCTAATTAAGACTATAGTACGTTGACAAGGATGTTAATTTTACATTCCCTTTGGGATCACCGAGCCCGAGAATTCGGGGGAGATAATCCATAATTAGATTCCCCGGATTTCACCCCCAATGAAAACAATAAGCATTTTCGGTTTAAAAAACTCTTAGCTCCTAGCTCTTTGCTACTCAATAACCATGGCATTCCATGATCTCAGCCTGTTACTTATAAAGTCTATTACCTTTCTGTGTGTTTCCTTTCCCGAATCTTCGATATCCATTGGTTCCCCAAATTCAATATAAATATTACTGTTTTTCCTATCCAGCCCGCCAAGTTCAGAAACCAGTTTTCCCTTCTTCCAGTAATCTGTTTTTATCGCAACCGGTACCAGTTTAACCTTATTCTTTTTTGCAAGTTTTACTCCAAGAGAATTAAACTCATCTATCTTCAGATATGGTCTGCGGGTACTCTGCGGAAAAACAATTATTGATATGCCCGACTTTAAAAGCTCTGATCCTTTATTCAGAACTGTCAATAAATCATTCTTCGAGTTATCCCTTGAGACAACTACCGGGTTTACAGACCTCATTATCGTACCAAATAAAGGAAATCGCACAAGGCTGTCTTTCACTACAAAGGTAGCATCAAGGAATGGAACTATTAAGCACGGAAAAACCAATGTTTCAAGAGTACTCATATGATTGCTAACAAAAACAACCGGTTCATTAATATTCCTGATCTTATCAAATCCGCCCACATTAAACAGTCCACCACTTCTTTCAAGTAAGCGCATGATATCAATTGAAGATCTCACCCACTCTTTGCTGTCGTACTTACCATTAAGAACAAGCTTTCGCGACCTCAATACTATTCTGAATAAGCCTGCATATAATACCAGGCCAGATCTTTGTAAGCGACCAAAAAACCCGGACGAAGAATCTGAAACATCTGTTTGATAACTATTCTCAGTGAAATACTGCATCGACAACATCCTTAACAAATTAATAAGTGATCAAAATTAAACTAAATAGTAAAGATGCTTCAAAATATAATGGTATTTTTATCAGATATCATATAATAATCATATATTCCCGCCATTAAATACTTACCCGGGAATGAAAAACATAAGCAGAAAGATATTTATAAAGAAAACAGGAGCCGGACTGGCAGGACTAACTTTGTTACCGGGCATTGGTGCTTATGCAGAAACAACTGGTAAAACACTTATCCCACTTGGCAAAACAGGTATACAAGTAACACCTCTTTGTTTTGGAGCCTCCAGAGCAAAAGATGAGGCTCTGATAAATTATGCACTGGAAAAGGATATTAACTTCCTGGATACAGGCAGGGCCTATGCCAGAGGGAATAACGAACGTCTGGTTGGCAGGGTAATAAAAGATAAAAGAAAGGAAATAGTAGTACAATCTAAGATGTATCTTAAAGCAGATGAACTAAACTATAAGGGTAAGGGGAAAAGAGGTTCTGACGAAATAAAAGATATTCTTAGCAGGAGAATAGAAGAAAGTCTGGAAGCACTTGACACTGATTATATTGATATTATGCTTTACCACAGTGCTGAAAATGAAATTCTTACATTCCATGACGCCGTTCTAAAATTCTATGATAACATAAAATCTCAGGGAATAATCAGGGCACATGGCTTCTCATCACATGATTATGATCTTAATCTTGTAAAAAGAAATAATAAGGACCTGTTCTATGACGTTATTATGCACCCTTTTAATTTCAGTGGTGGATTTACTCATTCTCTATCAAAGTGGAAAGCCACCTGGGATCAGGAACTATTAATTAAATTATTAAAAGAAGCCAGCAGCAAAGGTACAGGTATAGTTGCGATGAAAACCTGCTCGGCCGGGACATATAATCCTGAAAACAACGGGTCGCCAGGTTTTAGAAATGCAGTCGACTGGGTCTTAAAGAAAGAATATATAGACTCTGCGGCTATCGCAATGTCGAGCTACGACCAGGTAGATGAGCATACAGGTAAGGCCTAGAGGGAAGAGCCATGAAAACTGGTCTAAATCCTGATTTTATTTTTCTGTCTCAACAGGAATTAATCTTGGTGATGGATTACGGTAAATTTCACTTAATTCAGGTATACCATCTTCATCTGAATCCTCCATTGATCTAAGATACTCAACCAGTGCAATCCATTCTTTTCCTTCCTGTACACCCGGCAGTGAACTATTAAAATCAATTATTGCCTCAGCCATATCTTCAACCGGGGAGCCATCAGCAAATTTCGGAAATACATTAATAAGTCCGAAGGTAGTTTTCTTTATTATCCCGATAAACTCCAGCATATATGCATTTGCACTAACAGAATATAGTTCTGCTGATTTTTTACTGATATCAACAGGCCTTTTATTTCCCTCACTATCAACCAGTCTTATTGCACTGATTTTTTTAAGCAGTCCCTTATCCGGATTATAATCCGCTTCAAGACCTGAATAAAAACAATAATTAGCCGGACTTGATTTAGATGATACCAACAGAATCTCCATCATCCTTTTAATCTCAATACCACTAAGGTAGACTGTTGCAAGCGGATACCCAGGAATTTCGTCATTTCCTGATCCCAGCGACATTACCCTGAATATATCCTGGATAGAAAGCAATCCCGGATTTATCCGGTCTCTTATTACACCCGCAGCTACCATTACAATATCACTGCCCGGTTTACTCCTGGTATTTATATAGTTATAAATAGCATCAGCTATAAGAGGTCCGAGATTACTAGACTCTATATTTCCGCCGTATTCATCACATTCAAGTTTAAAATCAGATTTTATAAGAGTCTCATAAGGATCATAGCCCAGGGGTGCAAATAGTTTCTCCTTTATCAGAGACTTCTGTTTATCAATACGAGATTGTATCTTTTCATCTCCCCTGATTGAATCATCTATAGGTATTAATTCATATTTTTTAAGTTCAATATTATCACCCGAAACAATTAACTCCATCCTCCCAAGGTTCCTGCCATAATCTCCTGTCTGCACTATTATTGTTTCTTTTACCATCAGGGGTTCCTGCAATTCTGTATGAGTATGTCCGCTAATTATAATATCAAGACCTTTAACCTTTTTAGCCAGTTTTACGTCCTCTCCTTCCCAGGCTGATTTCTTGTCTTTTGCTACCCCGCCATGAGATAAGCAAATCACAATATCGGCACCTTCCTTTCTGAGTTGCTTTACGAATTTCTTGGCAGATCTCTTTTGATTGGCAAAACTTACCGGAGCTGCTAATGGTGCAACTTCATCAGCATCTTTTCCAATTAATGAAAACAGTCCGATCTTAATTCCTGATCTTTCGATAATAGCACTTCGCTTCAGTGTACCACTTTTATACAGTTCTTCAAGACTATCATCATCTGCATCATCCTTATCAAACTCTGCATTTGATAATAGTATTTCCGGTATATCTCCTGTTAAAACAGATCTTTCCAATATCAGTGAAAGTTTCCCGGGACCAAAATCAAATTCATGATTCCCTATTGCAACAAAGTCGAAACCCATTTCCTTCATCAGGGGCAGCTGAAATCCATTATATTCTTCCATATAATGATAGATAGTCCCCATCAGAAAATCTCCATCATCAAGGACCAGAAGTTTATCCGGATTATTCAACTTCTCATTTTTTATCAGGGTCGCTATCCTGCTAAAACCACCAATAGTGTTATCATCATTTAAACTCAGAGGTGTATAGGTGTTTGCCGGTGCAAATCCATCAAGTCTGGAATGAAGATCATTAGTGTGAAGTATAATAAGCTTCTGGCCGCTCTCCTGAGCAGAGATACTGTTTAAAAAAAAGAATATATATATAACTAAAGAATAGCCCCTCCAATTCTTCATAACTAAAAATATTTAGATTTCTAAAACACTAATATAGGCTCATTATAAATAATAAAAAACTACCTGCATAATATTATATCTGAGATTCAAGAAAATCAGCAACGATAAAAGTTGAACCACCTATATAGATCAGGTCATCAGGATCAGAGTTCTTTACCGCCTCAATGTAAGCATCCGAAACACTTTCAAAACTTCTGTAGCTAAGCCCTGCCCTGGCAACTTTTTCTACCAGATCACTTACCTTCATGCTCCTTAAAACAGAAGCCTTAGTAAGATAATATTCTGCCTCTATGGGAAACAATTTCAGCACAGTATCAATTTTCTTATCATCAGCAAAGCCCAGTACAAAACGTAATTTCTTTGCAGGGTACTCAGAAAGCTGACTCAGAACAGAGCTTAGGCCATCTTCATTATGCGCAGTATCACATATAACCTCAGGTTTCTTACTAACTGACTGCCAGCGCCCTTCGATACCGGTATTGGTAATAACACTACTGAAGCCTGATAAAATATGCTTATCCGATAATCCAAACTCTTTACTAATTAAATTCAAAGCAGCAATGCTGGTCGCTATATTCTCAGCCTGATATGATCCTGACAGCCCGGAAGTTAATTTCTTATAGATAACATCTTCGCCCTTAAGTACCTTAACTGATAATTTCCCGGGCTCTGAATCTCTTATCCTTTGAACAATAAATTCATTATCGGCGAAAACTACCGGAGATCTGTTTTTTGCTGCTGCAGAAATAAATACCCCTCTTGTATCAGGATCTGAACGGCCAATTACAACAGGCGTTTCCCTCTTAATTATACCTGCCTTCTCAACCGCGATCTCCCGCTTCCCTGCTCCAAGAAACTGTGTATGATCAAGACTGATATTTGTAATTACAGAAAGTAGTGGATTTATTATATTGGTCGAATCCAATCTGCCTCCCATGCCTGTTTCAATAACAGCAATATCGACCTTTTTATCTTTAAAATACTGAAATGCCATAGCTACTGTCATTTCAAAAAACGATGAACTGAGCTTTTTAAATATATGTCCATGAGAGTCGACAAAATCCACAATATAGTCTTCCTCTATTTTTATGCCGTTTATTCTGATTCTTTCTCTGAAATCTCTGATATGTGGAGAAGTATATAGGCCTGTTCTCAGACCTGACTCCGAAAGCACCGATGCCAGAAAACTAGAAACCGAACCCTTACCGTTTGTACCTGCAATATGAATGGTTTTATATTGTAAATGCGGACTACCAAAGTACTTATCCAGTAAGAGAGTGGTCGTCAGATCAGCTTTATATGCAGCCTTACCTATCCTGTGATATGCTGGCAAAGAACTAAAGAGAAAATCAAGTGTATCCTTATATGTCATAAGAGTGTTAAATAATTGTGCAAAATAACTAAAATAAAGATTCGTTATAAGTGCTGAGACTCTTATTTTTGCTATCTTTTAGGTGGAATAATTAATTAATCTTGAGCACAAGGCATATGGCTAAGAAAAAAAGAAAAGTATTTATAATAGATACAAATGTACTTCTTCACGACTACCAGTCTATTTATAAATTCGAGGAGAACGATGTAATAATTCCGATAGTTGTACTTGAAGAGCTGGACAGGTTTAAGAAGGGTAATGACCAGATTAATTTTCATGCCAGGGAATTTACAAGAGAGCTTGATAAGATATCAGGAGACAACCTTTTAAGTGAAGGTATTCCACTCGGCGATAAACTCGGATCCCTGTTTATTGAAACGGGGAAAGAGTTTTCAGAACGGGTTATTCAATCATTTCCTGAAAAAACAGCAGACCACAGGATCCTGGCAATAACAGACTATGTGTCGACTAAATTTAAAGATACCTCTGTTGTTCTGATAACCAAGGATATTAATCTAAGGATGAAAGCCAAATCTCTTGGTATAATGGCACAGGATTATGAGAACGATAAGGTCGCTAATATCGATGATCTCTATAAAGGAATAGATACTATATCAGATATTGACAGCGCCAAGATAGATAAACTATACGCCGAGCCTGAAGGAGTGCCGGCTGAAGAGATGGATCTGCCCCTTAGCTCTGACGGACACCAGTTTTATATCCTTAAAAATAACGGATCAAGTGCACTGGCTCATTATAACCCTGTTTCGAACCTTGTTAACAGGATTATGAAGCAAACCACCTATGGCATTGATCCCCGCAACGCAGAACAGACATTTGCAATTGAGGCTCTTACAAATCCTGATATTCAACTTGTTGCATTAACAGGTAAAGCCGGTACAGGAAAAACCCTGCTGGCTCTTGCCTCAGCCCTGCAGCAACACAGAAGATATAAGCAAATCTTTCTGGCAAGGCCAATAGTGCCACTGGCTAACAGGGACCTTGGATTTCTCCCGGGCGATGTTAAAGAAAAGATTGAACCATATATGCAGCCTCTCTTTGACAACCTTACTGTTATCAAGCATAAGTTCAGTCATCAAAGTCCTGAATTTGTAAGGATAAACGATATGATAAAAGAAGAAAAGCTGGTTATAACACCGCTGGCCTATATCAGAGGCCGGAGTCTGTCAAATATATTCTTTATTGTTGATGAAGCTCAGAACCTTACGCCTCACGAAGTGAAAACAATAATTACTCGTGCAGGAGAGGATACAAAGATGATTTTTACAGGAGATATTGAGCAAATCGACTCGCCTTATCTTGATACAGGCTCAAACGGTTTATCTTACCTTACAGATAAGATGAAAGGACAGGATATTTTTGCTCATGTTAATCTGATTAAAGGAGAAAGGAGTTTCCTTTCAGAACTTGCAAGCAGACTATTATAATAATAAACAATGAAAAAAGAAATTATTCTTGTGCGCCACGGTAAGGCAGCCGAGCACAATACTTACAAAAGAGATATTGACAGAGTATTAACTGAACGGGGAGTAAGTGACGGATATAAAGTTGCGGAACGACTTATTGACGAAGGCATTAAGCCAGATCTTATTCTCACCAGTCCTGCTGCAAGAGCTAATCATACAGCTCTTATTATTGCCAGAGTCATGAAGTTTAAAGAAGAACAGGTACAGTTTGTAAACCGTCTTTTCCATTGTTCTGCAGATATTTTTATGGAGGAGATTCACTCCTTGCCCGAGGATGTAAACTCTGTAATGATCGTTGCTCATAATCCGGGAGTAACCGACCTGGCCTACGAACTCACCAGGGGAGGAACCAGTTTTCTGCCTACAACAGGTGTTGCAATTATAAAATACAAGGAGGTAAGCTGGACAGAAATTGAAACTGCCAAAGCAAATGATTTTATCATTATAAAACCTAAAGAACTCTGAGAATACTGACTGCAATAAGCGAATTTACTTAATTTTGCAGCATATTTTAATCACTCATTATGAGTAATAAGCTTAAACGTGTTGCATTTTATACCCTGGGATGTAAATTAAACTTTTCTGAAACATCAACTATAGGTCGGTCTCTGGACCCATCCAGATTTATAAAGGTTAATTTTGAGGACCAGGCAGATATCTACATTATAAATACCTGCTCAGTAACCGAAGCTGCCGATAAGAAATGCAGGCAAGCAATCACTAAATGCATCAGGAAGGCTCCTGAGGCATATATTGTGGTTGTTGGTTGCTATGCACAACTAAAACCCCAGGAAGTTACATCTATTCCCGGAGTAGACCTTGTGCTGGGAATAAATGAAAGATTTGATATAGCCGCCTATATAGACAGGATAGAGTCAGGTCAGAACAATGTAATTCAATCGTGCAAACATCCTGATTCGGAGGGTTTTTCATCAGCATTTTCACTCGGTGACAGAACAAGGTCCTTCCTGAAAGTACAGGACGGATGCGATTACCTGTGTTCATACTGCACTATCCCAAAAGCAAGGGGCAAAAGTATAAATCAACCTGTTGCCGACTGCGTCTCCAATGCTAAAGAAATTGCAGGATACGGGATTAAAGAGATAGTTATTACCGGAGTTAATATTGGTGATTTCGGAAAAACTACCGGAGAAAATTTCTTTTCTCTCTTAAAGGAACTTATCAAAGTTGATGGCATAGAGCGATATAGGATATCTTCTATTGAACCCAACCTGCTCACAGATGAGATAATCTCCCTGGTTAATAATGAGAATAAATTAGCTCCCCATTTCCATATACCCCTCCAGAGCGGGAATAACAAAATTCTCGGCTTAATGAAAAGAAGATACAAAAGAGAACTTTTTGCTGATAGAGTTAATAAAATAAGGCACCTGATGCCTGATGCCTCTATTGGAGCAGATGTAATAGCAGGTTTTCCGGGTGAAAGTGATAATGACTTTAATGATACTTTAAGTTTCCTGGAAGGCCTTGATTTAAGCTACCTGCATTCATTCTCTTTTTCTGCCAGGAATAATACGCCTGCAGCCGACTATCCCGAACAGGTAGATATAGAGACCAGACACAGAAGAAGTAAGATTCTACAGAAGCTGTCTGAAAAAAAGAAACTGGAGTTTTACAGAAGATGTGCCGGAAAAAGCTATAAGGTATTATGGGAAAACACAAACGACAGAGGACTGATATCCGGATTTACTGAGAACTATATAAAAGTTGTACACTATAGTGAAAAGGATATGCAGGGAAATATTTCCAGGGTAAAACTGCGTGAAATTGATGAAAATGGTAATTTTACCATAAGAATGTGAACCCTATGCAGGATTATACAGAAATACTTGAAAAAGTTAAGGACCTTACACGTAGTACCGGAAGTTTTATACTCAATGAAGCCGGCCGTTTTAACATCAGAGATATAAATACCAAAGGGCTTAACGATTTTGTATCGTACGTAGACCTGAAGTCTGAGAAGATGCTTGTTGAAGGACTGGGGCAAATATTACCCGAAGCAGGATTTATTGCAGAAGAAGGGACAGTAGAGAACACAAATAAAAAATATAGCTGGGTAATAGATCCCCTGGATGGAACCACTAATTTTATGCATGGACTGCCGGCTTATTCAATAAGTATCGCACTGATGAAAGAAGACGAAATTCTCCTGGGTCTTATCTATTCAGTCACAAATAATGAAATGTTCTATGCAGCCAGGGGCACAGGTGCGTGGTTGAACGGCAAACAAATACATGTTTCAGAAACATCTCAGGTTAAAAATATGCTTGTTGGTACGGGCTTCCCTTTTACAAACTATATACTATTAGGGCCCTACCTTGAAACACTGAAATATTTTATCGAAAACACTCACGGGGTAAGAAGGATAGGGTCTGCAGCAATAGACCTGGCCTATGTTGCATGTGGAAGGTTTGATTCGTTTTTTGAGTATAACCTTAAGCCCTGGGATGTAAGTGCAGGCATCCTTATAATCAGAGAAGCTGGTGGTATAGTATCAGATTTTTCCGGAAATCAGGATAAACTAAATGGCAAAGAGATAGTCGCAGCAAATAGTGAAGGATATAAGGATTTCTTTAAGGCTGTTAAAGAAAGAATGAGATCTTGACAATTATGAAAGCTGTTTTATTCTACATATTTTCAATATTTACCTGGCTTATAGCCCTGCTTCCCTTAAGAGCTTTATACATATTCTCCTATCTGCTTTTCTTCCTGTTTTATTATCTGCCCGGATACAGAAAAGATATTGTAAGCAGGAATCTTAAAAATTCATTTCCTGAAAAAAGTGAATCTGAGCTTAAATCTATTGCCAGGAAATTTTATAAGCACCTCGCTGATATGTTTGTTGAAGGAGTTAAGCTTCGTCATATGAGCGAGAAAGAGCTTCTTAAAAGGTATAAATATATAAACCCTGAACTGGTAAATTTATTTTATAAGAGGAAACAGGATGCTATTGCGGCCTTTGGTCATTATGGAAACTGGGAGTGGATAATTGGGATGCATAAAGTAATTAATTACCATGCCCTTACAGTCTATAAACCACTTCATAATAAATACTTCGACAAATACTTCTTTGATATCAGAAGTAAATACGGAATGGAAATAGTACCTATGTCCTCCATTCTGAGAAGAATAATTGGCTGCAGAAAAGAAGGAAAAAATACTATTACTGCTCTTGTTGCAGATCAGACACCGCCCCGCAAGGAGATCCACTATACTATAAATTTTTTAAACCAGGAAACACCTGTTTACCTTGGTGTTGAAAAGATCGCAACCAGGTTCAATATGGCGGTTTTCTTTTATAATATCCGAAAGGTAAAAAGAGGATATTATGAGATTGAAGCAGAACTCCTTACCGACAAACCACAGGAACTTAAAGAACATGAACTTACCAGAATGCATATGGAACATCTGGAAAAGCTAATAAAAGAAAAACCAGAATATTGGTTATGGTCGCATCGCAGATGGAAGCACTCAAAAGGATAATTAAATGAATGTAGCTGTTGTTATATTAAACTGGAATGGACTTGAGCTATTAAAAAGATTCCTTCCCTCAGTTGTCACTGAATCGTCAGGTGCTGCACTTGTTTACGTGGCAGATAATGGGTCCACAGACGGTTCGCTTAATTGGCTCACTAAGAATTATCCCGAAGTAAAAATTATCGAGAACAATAATAATATGGGCTTTGCTGGAGGATATAATAAGGCCCTCCAATCTATTGATGCCAGATATTTTATATTAATCAACTCTGATGTCGAGGTAAAACCTGGCTGGATCTCTCCGATTATTGACCATATGGAAAATAATCCTGATGTGGCTGCCTGTCAGCCCAAAATACTAAGCTTTAATAACAAGGATAGTTTTGAACATGCCGGTGCTGCCGGTGGTTTTATCGACAGGTATGGATATCCATTCTGCAGGGGAAGAATATTCGATTCAATCGAAAAAGATAGCGGTCAGTATAATTCCTCCTCAGATATATTCTGGGCCAGCGGTGCGTGCATGTTTATCAGATCGGATGTATGGAAGAAGGCTGGTGGCTTCGATCCTGACTTCTTTGCCCATATGGAAGAAATAGACCTGTGCTGGAGAATATATTCACTGGGATATAAGGTAAGATATATCCCTCAATCAGTAGTATACCACCTTGGCGGAGGTACCCTTAATTACGAATCTCCTGCCAAGATATATTACAACTTCAGAAATAATCTTTTTATGCTGAAAAAAAACCTTCCCGGCAATAGGCACAGATCAGTTATTTTAAGAAGAATGCTCTTAGATGGAATTGCGGGAATAAGATTTATTTTTACATTAAAATTCGCTGCATGCTGGCAGATAATAAGAGCACATATGGCTTTTTATTCTAAGATGCAGTCCCTGAAAAGGAAAAGAAAAAAGATCCAGGAGGAGGGTATTTTTTACCCTGAGAAGCTAATTCTTAATAAAAGTATCGTGTTTGAATACTACCTGAGGGGAAAGAAGAAATTTAGTGAGATATGGGAGTGACTCTTCACCCTTCCTGCCCTTAAACAGACGAAACAGCGTCCTCGAGCGACTCGAATCTTCCTCTGTAATCGTCAAGTGAACGATTAATTACTTCCCTTGCCTCTTCGGCGCCATAAATATGGGTAATCTCCACATCGGCAACATTCCCGGGAAGATCTTTATATGTAAGAAAATAATGTTTCAGCCTGTTCACTACAAGATCAGGGAGATCTGAAATATCATCAAATTGTGAATACATGGCATCATTATGTAATACCGATACAATCTTATCGTCTGCCTCATTACCATCCAGCATCCTGAAACCGCCTATAGGTCGGGCCTTAACAAGAATATTTCCATGAATAATGTCCTTCTCAGTAAGAACGAGGATATCTATCGGGTCCTTATCTCCAACTATGTCTTTTCTGTCTGTTTTCTCTCTGGCAAATTCAGCAACTCGTTCGCCACTGAATGTAAGGGGCACAAATCCATACAATGCAGGAACAACATTTGAATATTTTTGCGGACGATCCAGCTTCAGGTAGCCGCTAACCTTATCTACTTCATATTTTACAGTGTCGGATGGAACCATCTCAATAAAGCATGTTACAACATCCGGAGCATCCGGACCAATATCAATACCATGCCATGGATGTGATTTATATCTCAGTCCCATAAGCTTACCGATAGGATCCATTAATTCATTATACCTTCTCATATCTTAAATATTTTAGAGATAATTATATACCCTTTCCAGTCCTATACCACGCGAACCCTTAATAAGCACCAGACTATCCTGAATGGGTTTCATTTTTAATTCGGATATTAATTGTTCTGCGTCTTTATATACTTTTAAACCTGATCCTGCCGAAACTTCTCTGAATATACTACCAACAAGGTAAACATCAATATTTTGAGTATGTTTTAGGATATCCAAAATTGCCTTGTGCTCCTGAATTGAATATTCTCCCAGCTCAAGCATATCACCAAGTATAGCGACCTTCTTTTCAGAAGCTGAAGAGAGAAAAGAATTAATCGCAAGAGACATGCTCTCGGGATTGGCATTGTAAGCATCGCATATAAGAGTATTACTTTTTGTCTCGAGCAATTGCGACCTGTTATTCCTGGGCTTAAAAGTTTGTATTGCTTCTATAACCTCATTAATATCTACTCCATAATTCAGCGCAACAGCGAGAGCTGCCATAATATTTTCGGAATTATGAACTCCTACCAGATCAGATTCAATCTTATACTTTGTCTTATTATAATAATATTCCAGAATCAGTTTACTGCCCTGCTCAACCTTCCCCTGTTCAAGGATGTTAGCGGGCTTACTATAAGGAATAATATTTGTACTAAACTTACCTGCAATCTCCTTTAACAAAGGATTACCATCATTGTAAATGATTGTTCCCGAATTTTCGGCAAGGTATTTATAAAGTTCACTTTTAGCCTGTACAACACCTTCAAATGAACCAAAACCTTCAAGATGAGCCTTGCCAATATTAGTTATTAATCCCGCAGTAGGAAGAGCAATTCTGCAAAGATCTGCTATCTCCCCTATATGATTCGCACCCATTTCAACTATCATAAATGTTGATTCAGGATCAGCATCCAATATGGTTAAAGGAAGACCAATATGATTATTCAGGTTACCTCTTGTATAGTGAACGATAAATTTACGGGAAAGTACCCTGGCTAATAACTCTTTTGTAGTTGTTTTACCATTTGTGCCTGTTATAGCAAGAACAGGAATTTTAAAACTTTCGCGGTGAAGTCGTGCAATATCCTGAAGCATCTTAAGCACATCATCAACAAGAATTGTATTCTCCGAAACGTAATCAGGATCATCTATTATTGCCTTTATTGCACCCTTTTTTAGTGCATCAGCAGCGAATCTGTTAGCGTCAAAATTATCACCTCTGAGAGCAAAGAAAATATCTCCACTATTAACCTTTCTCGAATCAGTAACAATGTTTGCCTGCCTTTTAGATAATAAGCTGTATATGTTTTTTGCCGTCATATTAAAAAAACCTCATTACAGTCTCCCGTAATGAGGCTTAAATATATTTTGCTCAATTAGTTTAAAATCCTGAAGGACTTCCAACTCTGATCATAGCACATCTGAATCCAAGGTCATCACGGGCTGCTTCCTGGTCAAGATATCTCCTGGTTGAAGGATTTAACCAGTAAGCGCGATCTTTCCATGAACCACCCTTAATAACCCTTGAGTTATCATCAACCAGAGAAAAATACTCGTTATCTGTAGGATTCTGGAAATACATTTTTGCTGAGCCCTCGCCAGTATCATTATTCCACTGCTTTGTGGTTTCTATTGTTGACAGATAATCACCATCCCTGTAGTTCCGGTAATCACCTTTCTGGTAGTTAAACCTGTTTGCCACATCTGCATCCTGAACAGTGTCTGTCCTCATTTTACCAAGTTCATCCTTGGTAAGGAGGTTTCCATTTGCATCTCTGCTAAGATCAGTGTAAACATTTCCCCTGAAAGGGTTAAAAGAATTAACATCTTCAGCACTAAGTGGCCTGTAAACATCCTGAACCCACTCATTTACGTTGCCGGCCATGCAATACAGTCCATAATCATTAGGCCAGTAAGATTTTACATCTACAGTAACAGATCCATTATCATTAAGACTTCCGGCAACACCCATAAGGTCTCCTCTTCCTCTTACAAAGTTTGCCATAAATTCACCCTGATTTTTCTGATTTGCATTTCTTACATTATGGCCGTCCCATGGGTATACCCTCCTTTCAAAAATCCTTTCCTCAAAAGTATTCCCCTTAAGCGAATATGCAGCAAATTCCCATTCTGCTTCAGTAGGAAGTCTGTATCTGGGTAGAAGGATTCCATCCTCCAGTTTAACCCTTCTTTCTTCCTGGTTGGGATCAAGACTGGGTAAATTCTGATTAACAACACCTTCATACTGACCTGCCAGATAAGCTTCTGTATTGAAGTTATTTTCGTTTATCTGATTCGGATCATAATTGAGTATTCCCTGATCGATTAAAATCTGCTCGTTCACCCTGTCGGTTCTCCATGCACAATAATCATTTGCCTGTAACCAGTTCACTCCTACAACAGGATAATTATTATATGAAGGGTGGCGGAAATAATACTGAACATAAGGCTCGTTATAAGCAAGCGGACTTCTCCATACAAGAGTGTCGGGTAAAGCCCTGACTCTTACCTCCGGATAATTTGTATATACTCTCTTAAGCCACCACAGATACATTCTGTAATCTATATTCCTGACTTCTGTCTCATCCATATAAAACGAGCTAACGGTAACCCTTCTGATGGCATTATTCCAATCGTACATAACGTCTTCCTGGATACGACCCATTGTAAATGTTCCTCCCTCAATCAGAACAAGGCCAGGCCCTGTTTCCTGCTCAGCACCGGTAACAACCTCAAAACCACCATTGTCGGGATCGTTATAAGCCCAGCCTGTGGTAGGTGAAACGTTTGGATCATCACCTCCACCGAAAATACTGCATGAAGAGAGAAAAACTACCGCTAATACAAACAATAGCGAAGATGTAATTTTATACATAATACTGAATTTTATGGTATTATTTCTATTATTCAAATATAATAATTTTTGATAAAACTATAATTAATTCCCAAATATAACTACAATTTGGGATAATTTATTGCCTTCAATACACCTGAATTATCAACATTATTTAAACTTAAAGAAAGAGTTAGCAGATTGGATTGTGTTACCGGTATTCCTGTCCTTCTGTTAAATGCATCGAAAAAGTAATTGTAACTGATAATCATCCGGCCTGTCTCAAATGCCAGTCCGGGTTGTATAGCATATATCCCCTCTCTTAAGTCAATATGTGTTAATATACTAATAGTCATTGGTTTATAGCTTACACATACTCCTGCAGCACCGTATAGAAAATGTCCCTGCAGATTAGCAAATACCAGAGGCGATATTTTCAGGTCTTTCAATCCTGTTTCAAATTCAGCATCCCCATGTATGGTAATTTTGCGCTTAAGCCTGCCATCCTCTTCTCCCCTTCCACTCAAATCGGGTTTTGCCAGGTGACTGAAAGAAATTCCTGAATTAAAGTTCCTGTAGCTCAGGAGAAACCCGACTCCCACATCAAATAATAATCTGGACTTAAAATCAATAAGCTCAGCCGTTGGCAGTATGGCCCCCAGAACAGGGTCTATCTGATCTGGAAATACTATATTATCGAGGCTATAGCTTCTGTAGATCATTGAAGCCATAAACCCTGAATTAATAAACAAATCTCTTCCTGCTCTCAGATGATAGGAATATGAGCCGCCAATCCTGATATCATTCAGTATATCTCCAAGTTTGTTTTCCGACAAATAGAAACCAATTCCTCCCTGTACAGGTTCAAGAAAAGTGTCATATGAGATATAAACAGAACCCATATTAAGGTTATTACCCGGAAAATAATCACGATATATCATCTTCAGAGCACCATACCCCCGGGCACCGCTGTATGCCGGATTGGACATCAGGCCTGCAGAATAAACCATATCTCCTCCAATGTCTTGTGAAACAATAGTTTGCATCATCAGTCCAAGGGAAAAAACAAATAGAATCTTCAGTTTACTAATATTAACTGGAAACATAATCAATCAAATATAAAAACTGTAAGCGGTTCTGCAGGCATAAACGATGATCTGTTTTGCAATATGAACATAAAAAGTTCGTTATTTATTGTGACCTGAAAGAAATATTCTAAATAGATTATCTTTGGCGATTAGTTACTTTAGATGAGCATACTTAGGCTTATATATCTGGCATTATTTTTTCTCATTTCAGGGAATCCCCTAATATGGGCTCAGACATATGTTGATTTATCGGTACTTTCATCAGGTAAGTGGATTAAGTATACTACTGACCGTTACGGAGTTATCAAAATAACATTCGATCAACTCGAATCATATGGCTTACCGCCGGGAACTGTTCCGGCAATATATGCCAATAATTTTGGCCTATTATCCTATATGAATAACGACCCTTATCCCGACGATCTGAAACCAGTATCTGTATATGTAAATAAGGGCAGCGACGAGATATTTAATGCAGGTGATTATCTCTTGTTCTTTTCAGAAAGCACTCACAGATGGACATACGATAGTGAAGAAGCTTATAGCTTTAAAAGACATTACTATTCAGACTCGTCGGTATTTTTTGTTACTTGGACGCTACCCGCACTTGAGATGTCCACTATAAACCCTCCGGCCGTTCAAAGCGGAACAACCTTCTATTACGACTACCTTTCCATACATGAGATAGAAGAAACAAACCTGATAAAATCGGGCAGGGAATGGTATGAACGGGTTTCTTATCTGCAGGAGTTAATATTTAACGATCTTGAATTTGCAGGTGAGAATGAACCAGGAGAACCGGCTAAATATAAGCTCAGGGCATTTGCAAGATCAGCAGATATAACAACATTCAGACTAAAGAGCGGAAATACTGACCTTGCACAGTTACCGGTTTCAGGTGTTGATATTTCAAGCTCTACCGGCAGCTATGCGCGGGAGGTATATCATACAGGTGAGTTTGACCCGCTTGAAAATCCTGATGAACTTTCTCTTGAATACTATAATAACGGCGACTCAGATGCAAGGGCATGGCTGGACTACCTGCTTATTCATTCGAGGAAAAAGATAAAATATAATGGCAGTCCACTAATTTTAAGAGATTATATAGGTATAGGAGAAGGCGCAGTAATTAAATACAATGTTGAATCATCACAGAATAATCTTACCGTATGGGATATCACCAATGGACAAAATCCACTTATCCTCGAAACTGAATATTCTGACGGCATTTTATCATTTATATCTGAAATGGATAGTCTGCATACCTTTGTCGTCTTTAATCCTGACAACACAAGAGGTCCGGGCAACCAGGGTATTGTAATACCAAATCAGAATCTGCACTCTGCAGGGGAATATGATGGAATAATTATTACTCACAGCTTATTCCGCACAATGGCTGAAGAACTTGCAGATATCCACTATCAATATGATGGTCTGACTTCGCTGGTTGTAACACCGGAAGAAATCTATAATGAATTCTCAGGGGGTATTCCCGATATATCGGCGATCAGAAATTTTATAAGAATGGTTTATTCAAGAAATAAAAATGGCTCCGTTCCACTCAGATATCTGACACTTTTTGGTGACGGATCATACAAAAATATTACACCGGCACCTGAAAACCCTAATTACATACCTACCTATCAGACCCAAAACTCACACGTCACTATTCAATCATATACATCAGACGATTTTTATGGGCTGCTGGATGAGGACGAAGGAGAAGCAATTGGCTATATTGACATTGGGATAGGCAGATTTCCCGTTTCCGATACCATGCAGGCCAATATAATACTGAAAAAGATAAGATCATATCTAAATGCTGATAACATGGGGTCATGGAAAAATATGGTACTGATGATAGCTGACGACGAGGACTCAAATACTCACCTGAATGATGCAGAAGGACTTAGTTCTCTTATTGAAAATAATGCACCTCCAATAAATATTGATAAGGTATACTTTGACTCATTCCGGCAGGAAACAACCATAAACGGCGAATCCTATCCTGATGCTACAGAGGCAATTAATAACAGGATAAAGGCCGGATGTCTTATTTTTAATTACCTGGGACATGGGAATGAGCTGGGTCTGGCTCACGAAAGAGTAGTTAAGATTGATGATATAAACTCGTGGAACAATATAAATAAACTACCCTTATTTATAACTGCAACATGCGAGTTCAGCCGTTTTGATGATATTGAAATAGAATCAGGGTCAGGAGATATATCTCAGAAATCATCCGCCGGAGAGATGGTTATCTTAAATGGCAATGGTGGCGGAATAGCTCTTATGACTACTACCAGAATAGTGTATTCAGCACCCAATTATATACTTAATAACAGGATATATAAGTATGCATTTGAACCTGACAGCGAAGGAAAAGGACGCGCTCTCGGAGACATTTTCCGACTGGCAAAGAATGATGCCGGTCCGGGAGATAATAAAAGAAACTTTACCCTTCTTGGTGATCCGGCCCTGAAGCTGGCTTACCCCTGGCATGGTAATATTATTACAGACTCAATTAATGAAACTGAAGTTTCAGTATTTAACGATACACTAAAAGCTCTTTCCGAAGTAACAATTGCAGGTCATATAACAAATACAGCAGGCGAGACAGAGAGCAGTCTTAACGGACTGATAAACACCGTAATATATGATAAGAAGTACGAAGTAAACACCCTGGCAAACGATGGAGGTGCGAATATTACCTATATGAAGCAGGACAGGTCGCTATACAGAGGTACCGGGCTGGTAATAAACGGGGCTTTCGAAATTAAGGCACTTATTCCACGCGATATAGATTTTACTTTTGGGGCAGGAAAGATAAGCTATTATGCCAGTTCCGAAACAGCTGATTATACAGGATGCTTTACAGATATTATTATTGGTGGTTTTAGCGATATAAGCCTGACCGACACCACTGGTCCGGAGATACGTCTTTTTATGAATGATACATTATTCAGGAGCGGTGGAATTACAGATAATACTCCAAACCTGCTTGCACTGATAAGTGATAAAGGCGGAATAAATACTTCAGGAACAGGAATAGGCCACGATATAATTAGCTACCTCGACGAGGATAAAAACTCTTCCGTTGTTCTGAATAATTTCTATGAGAACAACTTAAACACCTATTCGTCAGGTAAGATAATATACCCCCTGGGTGAGATCTCAAAAGGGACACACAGGCTTAGCCTTAAAGCATGGGACAATTATAATAATTCCACAACCGAAGAAATAGTCTTTATTGTCGAAACAGAAGAAGGCTTAGTGTTAAACAGGTTAATTAATTATCCCAATCCTTTTATTAATGATACAAAAATCATTCTCGATCACAACAGACCTGATACCGAATTAGAAATAACTATTAATATATATAGTTCAAGGGGTTCTCTGATTAAAAGAATTAAATCACTCCAGACAAGCTCTGGTTTCAGTTTAAACCCTATAATTTGGGATGGCCGGGATGACAGGGGCTCGAAAGTGGGACGTGGTGTTTATATATATTCTGTGGATATTAAAACCGCTGGTGGAGAAAAGGCAAAGATATCCGGAAGGATGGTTATTTTATAAACCTATACAATAAAGAGAGATTAAAAATGTTATATATTTGCTTCTGAAAAATTACCATTGATGAAAAGAATTCTTCCGGTTATATATCTTATAATTAGTTTATTACTTCCATTCTCCACAATTAGTGCTCAGGATGATCCATTAAATGCTATACAAACGGTGGTGCCCTTTCTTACAATTGCTCCTGATAGCAGGGCAGGTGCAATGGGTGATGTAGGTGCAGCGACTTCTCCTGATATCTTCAGTATGCACTGGAATCCCGCCAAATATGCATTTATAGATGGTGAGGGAGGATTCGGTATTGGATACTCACCCTGGCTCAGGAGTCTTATATCAGATATTAATATCTCATACCTTACAGGTTACTTCAGGATTGACGATAAACAGGTAGTTAGCGCAAGCCTTCTTTACTCAAGCCTGGGAGAAATACTATTCACCGACAATGTCGGGAATGAGATGATGGTATTCAGGGCAAACGAATTTAGTATTGACGGAGCCTATTCAAGAAAATTATCAGAAGAGCTGTCGGGTGCCATTGCACTGAGATTTATATATTCAAATCTGACCGGCGGACATTATACAGGAACAACAGAGACCCAGCCGGGTATATCCTTTGCTGCGGATATTTCATTCTACTATATCAGAGAAATAAGTATTTCCGGGAAAGATGCAGAAATATCAGCAGGTACCAATATTTCAAATCTGGGTGCGAAAATGAGCTATACCGACGGTGATGATCCCGATTTTATTCCAATGAATTTTAAACTTGGAGGGGGAACATCAATATACCTCGACAGATATAATAAACTTGGTGTTTTTATTGACCTGAATAAACTATTGGTCCCTACCCCGCCCATAAGAGACCTTGACGGAAATATTATTGATGGTAAAGATCCTAATGTAGCTGTGCCTGTTGCGATATTTCAGTCTTTTGCCGATGCTCCCGGTGGATTTAAGGAAGAGATGCATGAAATAAGCTATTCCCTGGGCCTTGAGTACCTTTATAACAGACAGTTTGCTATCAGAGGAGGTTATTTTCACGAGCATGCAAGCAAGGGAAACAGAAAATACTTTACAGCAGGTGCAGGAATAAAAATGAGTGTTTTCTCACTCGACTTCTCCTACCTGATGCCAGTAGTTAGTAATCATCCTCTTGCCAGAACCCTGCGTTTCTCACTATCTTTTGATTTCGACGCTTTCAGAAACATAAAGCCTTAATAATCATGGATATCAGGATCGGACAGGGAGTAGATTTTCATAAACTCGAAGAAGGACTTGAACTATGGATAGGAGGAATCCTGATCCCGTCAGACAAAGGGGCCCTTGCTCATTCCGACGGAGATGTCCTGATACACGCAATCTGTGATGCGATTCTTGGTGCTGCCGGATTAAGGGATATTGGATACCATTTCCCCGACACTGATCAAAGATTCAAGGATATCGACAGTAAGAAGCTGCTTATCAAATGTATTGAACTGGTAAGGCTAAACGGATACACTATCTCAAATATAGATTCTACTGTATGCCTCGAAAAACCAAAACTATCACCCCATATTGAATCAATCCGAACTACCCTTTCTGAAGTTACCGGACTCGAACCATCAAGGATAGGTATTAAAGCAACCACCACTGAAAAGATGGGTTTTACAGGCAGAGAGGAAGGAATAGTAGCTTTTGCCAGTATACTACTTATAGCTAAATAGCAATATTTTACACTCTTTTTACTATTTTTATTCAAAATTATGAAAATGGAAAAAAGAACTCTTGTACTTGGAGCCAGCCCTAAGCCAAGCAGATTTGCATATAAGGCCGTAAGAAGTCTTCAGCGCAGGGATATCCCCCTTATAGCCATAGGAAGAAAAGAAGTCGAACTGGATGGAATACTTATAAAAACAGGTAAACCCACAGATATTCCACAGGTGCATACAGTTGCTCTTTACCTGAATAAAGAGAGACAAAAAGAATATTATGATTATATACTCAGCCTTAAGCCCAGCCGGATAATATTTAACCCGGGAACAACTAATCCTGAGCTGGCGGAGCTGGCCCTGCAAAACGATATTGAAGTAGTAAACGACTGCCTGCTTGTTATGCTAAATACAGGGCGGTTTTAAGATTTGATGATTAAAGATTGAAGATAAACTATGCAATAAAATCTTACAATCTTACAATCTTATAATCTTATAATCTTATAATCTTATAATCTCACAATCCTTTCAATCAGCTCGTTATCTGCAATATTTGGAAGGGTAACATTAAGTTCGGGTGTTCTTTCCATTTCGCGGTTAATAGCAAACAGTGCACCCTTATTTCTGGCCCATCCCCTGCGCGCTATTCCATTATTAACATCCCAGTGAAGCATCCTCCTGAGTCTTATATCAGCACTATCGCTTCCATCCAGAACCATTCCAAATCCACCGTTAATTACTTCACCCCAGCCTACTCCGCCGCCATTATGAATTGATACCCAGGTTGCTCCCCTGAATGAATCACCAATTACATTCTGTATTGCCATATCTGCAGTAAAACTTGAGCCGTCATAAATATTTGAGGTCTCCCTGAATGGAGAATCTGTGCCTGACACATCGTGATGGTCTCGCCCAATAACTACAGGAGCAGATATCTCACCATTTAAAATAGCCTTATTAAATGCCAGGGCAATCCTGGTCCTGCCTTCTGCATCAGCGTATAATATCCTGGCCTGCGACCCAACAACAAGCCTGTTTTTGCCAGCCTCCTCAATCCAGTGTATATTATCAGCCATCTGTTGCCTTATCTCCTGAGGCGAATCGGTCATAATTTCCTTAAGCACCTCACAGGCTATAATATCGCTTTTTTCGAGATCGGCCGGATTATTTGAGCAACAGACCCATCTGAAAGGTCCGAAGCCATAATCAAAACAGATTGGACCCATAATATCCTGAACATAAGAAGGGTATATAAATGTTCCGTCCTCTTTAAGGACATCTGCACCAGCCCTCGACGACTCTAGAAGAAAGGCATTTCCATAATCAAAGAAGTATGTTCCCCTGTCTGTATGTTTTCCTATTGCTTTTACCTGTCGGCGTAACGATTCACGAACATACTCTTTAAAACGCTCAGGCTCTTCCGACATCATCTTAGATGCTTCTTCAAAATCAAGACCAGCAGGATAATATCCTCCAGCCCACGGATTATGAAGGGAGGTTTGATCTGACCCGATATCTATCTTAATATCTTTCTCAGCAAATTTTTCCCAAACATCAACAATATTACCATGATAGGCCAATGAAACTGTTTCATTATTATCAACAGCAGTAATTGTTCGTTTTACAAGTTCTTCAATATCAACAATAAGCTCATCTACCCATCCCTGTGAGTATCTTGTTTCTATCGCTTTTGGATTTACCTCAGCTATTACAGAAACCACTCCGGCAATATTACCTGCCTTTGCCTGAGCCCCCGACATACCTCCAAGTCCGGAGGTAACAAACAATACTCCCCTGCCCTGCCTGAGCCCTGAAGCAATCTTTCTCCTGGCATTCAGAATAGTTATGGTTGTTCCATGAACTATACCCTGGGGACCGATATACATATAGGAACCAGCCGTCATCTGACCGTATTGAGTCACACCCAGAGCATTGAATTTCTCCCAGTTATCCTGACTGGAATAATTGGGAATAAGCATTCCGTTCGACACAACTACTCGGGGAGCATCTTTGTGAGATGGGAAAAGGCCAAGGGGATGACCTGAATTCATTATCAGGGTCTGGGTATCATCCATAGTAGCCAGGTATTTCATCGTAAGGAGATACTGCGCCCAGTTTTGAAAAACCGCTCCATTGCCACCATAAGTAATAAGCTCATGAGGATGCTGTGCTACCCTGTTGTCGAGATTATTCATTATCATCAGCATAATGGCAGCTGCATGTCTTGATTTATATGGGAATTCATCAATATGCCTGGCCCTTATTTCATAATCAGGTCTGTACCTGTACATATATATACGGCCATAGCTAATAAGCTCATCATAAAATTCCGGCCCCAGTTTACTATGAAGGTTTTCAGGAAAGTATCTAAGGGCATTTTTCAGAGCCAGTTTTTTTTCTTCTGCTGAAAGAATATCCTTCCTTTTAGGTGCATGATTTATCGAAGTATCGTAATCTTTCCTTGATGGAAGGATCGACGGTATGCCTTCGAGTATTGATTTTTGAAATTCAGAAAGTGCCATTATAATGTATTATTTAAAATACAAATATACTAAGGGATAATCAAAAATGGTAAGGGAAAAACCTAATCTTAACAGAAATTCAGGCATAAAAAAAGGACGTCCTCCGGAACGTCCCCATATAATATATATCTTATAAACTAGCCTGCAATCTCATCGTCAACCAGTATTCTGCCACAATACTCGCAAACTATAATCTTTTTCCTGGATCTGATATCAAGCTGCCTCTGAGGAGGGATATGGTTAAAACAACCACCGCATGCATCACGCTGAACAGGCACAATTGCCAATCCGTTTCTGGCATTCTGTCTTATCCTCTTATAAGCAGCTACAAGTCTTTCCTCAATAACTCCCTCGATCTTAGCCGAATCCTTTACAAGAGCATCTTCTTCTTTCTGAGTATCCGCGATAATCGAGTCCAGCTCAGATCTCTTGTTCTCGAAATCGGATTTTAATTCTTCAAAATTACTGCTGGCTTCATCAACTATCTTTTGCTTATCCTCTTTCTTTGCAGTAAACTCCTTGATCTTCTTATTACATAGTTCTATTTCAAGAGTCTGATATTCTATCTCTTTGGAAAGAGAATCATATTCCCTGTTGTTCCTGACATTATTTTGCTGATCCTCATACTTCTTTATCAGTGCAAGTGCATCAATAATCTCATTATTCTTCGATGTAACAGCATCTTCAAGCTCTTTAATTTCATTATTCAGCTTGCCTATCCTTGTTTCAAGTCCTGCAACATCATCTTCAAGATCCTGAACTTCAAGGGGAAGCTCTCCGCGAAGAGTCTTAATTTTATCAATCTCTGAATCAACTAATTGAAGCTTATATAGTGCCTGAAGTTTCTCTTCTACTGACATTTCCTTATCGGTAGATTTCGCCTTCGGTTTCGCTTTTTCCATACTCACAAATAATTTATCGGATTTGTATTATTTTTAGAAAATCGGACTGCAAATTTAGGGAATTTTTTTGTAATTAACTCATATAAAATCTCAAGCGAATATTTTTCACTTTCATAATGACCTATATCCGCAATTATCATCCTGTCATTTCCATCAAAAAAGCTGTGGTATTTAATATCAGCGGTAATAAATATATCAGCTCCTTTACCAAGTGCATCATTAATAAGAAATGATCCTGATCCTCCACATAATGCCACTTTCTTTACCGTTGAATTCACATTACCCGAATATCTTACTCCTTTGGCTTCGAAAATATCTGAGATATCATTCAGAAGTCTTATTGCATCAAGCGGCTTATCCAGCTCTCCTATACAACCAAAGCCTGCTCCCGGCAAAGCATTCTCAAGCCTGTAAATATCATAGGCTACCTCCTCGTAGGGATGAGCCTTTATCATTGCCGAAATAACGGCAGATTTATTATAGTCGGGAACTATCAACTCAATCCTTGCCTCCCGTTCGAAATGATCCTTACCAATCTCTCCGGCAAAGGGATTTGTGCCCTCTCCTGCCCTGAAACTACCTTCCCCCATGGCAGTAAAGCTGCAATGATCGTAATCGCCAATCGATCCGGCTCCTGCATCAAACATCGCCTTCCTGACTCCTTCAGCCTTTTTTTCAGGAACGAAAACTGCAATCTTTAATAAGCTCCCTCTGATCTCTTTAAGAGCTGATACATTCTTAAGACCAATTTTCTGTGCCATCATATAGCTTACCCCGCCTTTTATAACATCAAGATTAGTATGGGCAGAATATATCGCTATATCATTTAATATCGCCTTCCGTATTACTCTCTCTATGTAATTACTGCCTGTAATACTACGCAGTCCTTTAAAAATCAGAGGATGGTGAGAAATAATTAAGCCAATTCCTTCTGTTATAGCCTCATCAACAATATCTTCAGTTATATCTACACTAAGCAAAGCCGCCTTGATTTCTCTCGACTCATCTCCTATCTGAAGTCCTGAATTATCATAATCTTCCTGAAGTGAAACAGGTATTCTGGAAGATAAAAAATTTGTTATCTGGCTGATTTTCATACCCGGAAATTAGCTATTATCTCTTATATCTATCAACATTTCCCTGATTTTCTTAAGGGAAGTAATAACCTCATGATTTTGTCTTATGTTATCAGGATTTTCAGACATCTTTTTCTTAACCCCGGCTATTGTCATTCCCTTTTCCTTTAGCAGGTAATGTATAAGTTTAAGGTTCTCGACATCGCGGGGAGTAAAAAGCCTGTTTCCCTTTTTATTTTTCTTAGGTTTCAGGATATCAAATTCCTTTTCCCAGTACCTTATAGCTGATGTCTGCTCCCCCAGCATAGCAGCCACTTCTCCTATGGGATAGTACAGCTTTCCCTTATTGTTATCTTCGTTCATATCAGTGTTTATATCTTACTTTTCCGTTATCTTCAATAATAATTCCTGAATCCGGGAAGTCGGAAGCTACAAGTTCCTGGATCTTCTTAACAGCCCTGAAATTATTATCAGGCCTCACCCTGCCCAGATTATCCTGATAAACCGGTATTATATCTGCTTCAACAAATTTACCAAATGTATCGGTCTTAATTTTTATTATTGGGGAAAAACCATTGGGACCGCTCAGATTAAATCTTCTGTAAGTAAAAAAATTACCCAGGCTATATGCAATAAATCTATCCTTATATACCTCTATTGCCCTTGTTACATGTGGTCCGTGGCCCAGTACAACATCTGCCCCCGCATCAATCACAGCATGAGCAAATTCATAAACATTTCCTCTGTTTTCGCCATAAAATGTTTCTGTCTCTCTTGTAACATGCTGATAATCTGACCCCTCAGCTCCACCATGAAATGATACAATAACGATATCGCACGAATCGTTTAACATTGATACCAGTCTTGAAGCACCTGGGATATCAGTAATATTTAATGTCCCCTTATTGGGCGAAAAAGCGCAAAATCCAAAAATAACAGAGTCTGACTTAAAGATAGTATAAGGAAAATCTCTTGGTCCGGCGTAATAGATTCCGAGAGAATCAAATAATTCGCATGTACGATTTCTACCTTCTAATCCAAAGTCTCCAATATGATTATTTGCAAGACTGACAAGATTAAAACCTGCTTCGTCAAAAACTGAGATATAGCGCTCAGGAACCCTGAAAGCATAGCATTTAGTTGTATCCCTGCAGTTCTTAGCCAGTTTGGCATGATCGGTAAAAGGTCCTTCCAGATTACAGAAAAGTATATCAGCATTTTGAAGTAAGCTGAAAACTGATTCGATCAGTGGACGAGGATTATCTGCGGGGGGAAGATACTTTCCGGAAGGGAAAGCAGTTCCCATCATTATATCACCCACTCCTGTAATGCTTATATATTTTTCTGACTTATTTAAAGTATCCTTATCTGCTAACAGGGTATCTGAATCCACAGACTGCATATATCCCCTGGCAGGCAAAAAACCAAAATATATTATAAGTAAAAGTAATCTCAGTCCCCCGTTTCTGAACATCAGGAAAAGTATTTAATTAATCGAAAGACTGCCCGCTCCTCATAGCAAGTTCTATCATCCTTTCGTACTCATCGGGTGTAAGATCATTAAAGTAGTAATTGGCAGGATCGACCTTTTTTCCATTAAGGGCAACTTCATAATGCAGGTGAGGGGCTGTTGAGAGTCCGGTTGTTCCGACAAAGCCTATTACGTCGCCTCTCTTTACTTTCTGTCCCTGCCTGACATTAAAACGATTCATATGTGCATATGTAGTAGTGTAACCGTAGCCATGATCAATTACTATATGCTTACCAAGTCCGCGTTTTGACGAAATAACTCTTTTAATCACACCATCACCTGTTGCATATATATCAGTACCTGTTGGTGCGGTAAAGTCCATTCCATAATGAAATTTTCTTATTTTATAGATAGGATGAATCCGGTATCCCCAGCCGGATGCAGTTCTTTTCAGGTCCTTATTACTTATCGGCATTATAGCAGGAATCCGTCTCAGCATTTCTTCTTTCTCACTTGCCAGCTCAATCAGGGCATCAAATGATTTTGATTGTACATAAACTTTCTTTCTTATCTTATCAAGTCGCTCTGCTGTTTCAATCACGACTTTCGAGTTATCATATCCTGAGAGTTCTGCATAACGATTTACTCCACCTATTCCGCCTTCCCTCAAAGATGATGCAATCGGTTCGGCCTCAAAAATTGTTCTGTAAAGATTGTCGTCTGTCTCCTGTAGATGTGTCAGCACCTTTTCTACTTTCTCCATATCCCTGTTTAATATCTCAAACTGGAGATTCATCTGGTCAATCTCCCTTTTTAAAGCCTCCTCCTTAGGCGAATCAAACATAACGGTAAAGAGTCCTCCGTAAACCAGTGCAAGAAGCAGGGAGCCAATAAAATACGCAAAGAAGCGCAAAAATCTCTCCTTAAAAGTAAGATTGATTTCATCAAAACTTAACGAGTCGGGATTATATTTATATTTAGTTCTGGCCATTTTAATTTATATCGAGGCAAATATACGATATATTTAAAAAATATGTAAAAGCTTAAAAACCAATTATTAACAATTATAAAAAATTAATCAGACATTGATTATCTGCCTGGATCTGATTCGAGTGCCTGTATCATATCATTATACTCTGACAGGGTCAGATCATCGCTAAAGAAATAAAGCGGGTTTTGTACCTTACCATTATAGTGAATTTCATAGTGAAGATGAGGGCCCGATGAAACCCCTGTACTTCCGGATAGGGCTATTAAATCGCCTCTGTGAATTTCCTGCCCTGCCTCTACTAAAAACTCGCTCAGGTGACCATATATTGTCTTAAAGCCATAGCCGTGATCAATCTCTATCCTGTTTCCGAAACCATATGGAGTCCATGCTGCCTTGGTAACAATTCCCGAACCCGTGGCATAAACCCTGGTACCATTGGGAGCTCTGAAATCCTGCCCATAGTGCCATCTTGAAATATGAAGAACAGGGTGGTCATCCCTGAATTTTACTCCCTCTCCAAGTGGTATTGATACCTTAACTGGTTGTATATACGGTATATGTTCGAGCTTGTTTTTCCAGTCTTCGGCATTCGGTATTATTTCTTCAAATGACCTGGATTGGACATATGCCTTCCTTTCAAGCAGATTCAGTCTCCTCGACGCATTGATCATTAATTCTGAATTATCGTAACCCTCCAGCTCCTCATAACGCTTTGAACCACCAAATCCAGATAATCTGAACGATTCGGCCAGGGTATCAAGATCGAGAACCGGACGGTAAACGTTATTTTCCACCGCCGCCAGTTCAGCAAGACTATTGTCAATCTTATTAAAGTCCTGCTGCAGTAAATTATATTTATATTGTAATTCACTAAGTTCATCCTCCAGGATTTTCTCCTCGGGAGAACCAAAAAAAGCTTTAAAACCCATGCCGTAAGCCAGTGCCAGAATAAGAGACAGGGACAGGCCAATAAAAAACCTGACTAACTTCTCCTTAAAAGTTAATCTGATCTGTCTGAAAAGTAATTTTTCCCTATCTAGCTGATACCTCTTTCTAAACATTCAGGCAATTAACGTTCTGTTTTTTTTATCTGCTTGGAGCAAATCTAATTTAAATAAACTAATTTTACAAACTCATTAAATAATCAGTACCCGAGACCAGTATATATTATGAAATCAAAGGACTTAAGACAGGCATTTTTCGATTTTTTTGTATCCAAAGAACACAAGATTGTACCATCATCCCCAATGGTAGTAAAAGATGATCCAACCCTTATGTTTACAAATGCCGGAATGAATCAGTTTAAGGATATCTTCCTGGGGCATAAACAGGCATCGGCATGCAGGGTGGCAAACTCGCAAAAATGTCTTCGTGTATCAGGTAAACATAATGATCTGGAGGAAGTTGGTCATGACACCTATCATCATACCATGTTTGAAATGCTTGGCAACTGGTCGTTCGGTGATTATTTCAAAAAGGAAGCAATAGAATGGTCGTGGGAATTTCTGACATCAGTGCTAAATATATCTCCTGACAGGATATATGCTACTGTATTCGAGGGTAGTAGCGAAGACAATATTTCAAGAGATGATGAGGCCGCCAGAGTCTGGGAACTTTGTTTGCCGAAAGATGGCAACAGAATAATTAACGGTTCAAAAAAAGATAATTTCTGGGAAATGGGTGAAACAGGACCATGTGGCCCCTGCTCAGAGATACATATCGATCTCAGGGAAGAAGATGAACGTGCCAGTACCCCAGGCTATATGCTTGTTAATAAGGATCACCCCCTGGTTATAGAAGTCTGGAACCTGGTGTTTATTCAATTTAACCGTAAAGCCGACGGATCGCTTGAACCTCTTCCTGAAAAACACGTTGACACAGGTATGGGCTTTGAAAGACTATGCATGGTTACACAGGGAAAAAAGTCTAACTACGACACTGATGTTTTCCAGGATATTATTAATGGCATCTCCTCCCTTACAGGCATTGAATACGGCCATGGAAATAAGAGTGACATTGCAATGAGGGTTATTGCAGACCACCTACGCGCAGTATCGTTCTCAATAGCCGATGGGCAGATGCCCTCAAACAATAAAGCAGGCTATGTGATAAGACGGATATTGCGTAGAGCTATAAGATACGCCTATACCTACCTCTCACAGGATGAGCCATTTATATATAAGCTACTACCCTGGCTTATTCAATCAATGGGTGATTATTTCCCAGAGCTTGTTAAGCAGGAAAAACATATTTCACAGGTAATCCGGCAGGAAGAACTTACCTTTTTAAATACCCTGGGGAAAGGTATTAAACTGATTGAAAAAAGACTTAAGAAGGTGAAAAAAGAAAGCGGTTCTGTTTTTAACGGTGTCGATGCCTTTACTCTTTATGACACCTATGGCTTTCCTCTCGACCTTACCGAACTTATTCTTAAGGAATCTGGTTTCACGGTTAATCTCGATGAATTTGATAAAGAGATGAAAAAACAAAAAGCCCGGTCAAAAGCAGATGCGTCAAAAGATATGGACGACTGGGTAATAATTATTGAGGATACATCATTCAGATTTACAGGATATGACAGCACCACTGATAAGATTCTGGTAACAAGGTACAGAAAAGTAGTTTTAAAGGATAAAGAAGAATATCATCTGGTATTTAATCAAAGCCCTTTCTATGCTGAATCAGGCGGACAGGCAGGAGACAGTGGAATAATTACAAATAACACCGGATCGTATAAAATCCTTAATACTGTTAAGGAAAATAACTTATGGATCCATATTTCAGAAAAATTACCGCTTGATATAGATCAGGAGTTTAATGCAATTGTTGACAGGCAAAAACGACATTTCACAACCTTTAATCATAGTGCCACCCATCTTCTTCACTACGCCCTCAGAAAAGTTCTTGGTAATCATGTTGAACAAAAAGGATCGTTGGTAACACATGAAAAACTAAGATTTGATTTCAGCCATTTTCAGAAAGTAAGCCCCGAAGAAATAGAAAAAATAGAGGATACTGTTAATGAACTTATCCGCGAAGACATAAATTCAGAAATAGCAGAAAATATATCTGTCGATAAAGCACTTGAAAATGGTGCCTTAGCCCTGTTCGGAGAAAAATATGGAGATAAGGTGAGGGTGGTTTCTTTTGGAAGTTCTGTTGAACTATGCGGTGGCACACATGTGCGCTCTACAGGCAATATAGGACTATTTAAGATAATCTCAGAAGGAGCAATATCAGCTGGTATCAGAAGAATAGAGGCATTAACATCTGCAGCAGCATTTAATTATCTAAATACCAAATTAAGAATCCTGGAGGAAATATCAGATTCTGTCGGCAAAACATCAAATATTCATGAAGCAGTAGTGAAGCTGATTAATGAAAATATTGAATTCAGGGAAAAATTTGAAAAGATGGAGGCCGAAGGAGCCAAGGCAATAAAAGACGAAATGCTCCGGAAAGTCGAGACCATCGGGGGAGTGAAAGTCATAACAGGAATAGTAAATGTGAGTTCAATGGATATGCTGAAGAACCTTGCCGTCAAAATAAGAGAATCAGGTGAGAGCCTGGTGTTTGCTGCCGGAGCCTCAATTAAAGGTAAAGCCAATATCCTTGTTGCAGTGAGTAAAGACCTGATCAGAGATGAAGGACTTAATGCAACAGATATGATCCGAGAAGTAGCCCCACTGATCGAAGGAGGAGGAGGAGGTCAACCCTTCCTGGCAACCGCGGGCGGAAAAAATCCTGAAGGACTTCAGGCAGCTCTCAATAAAATCAAAGACCTGGTAAAAAACAGATAATTTATTTTTAAGCAAATATTTGCATTCGAATTACCATCCTGTTTATTTCTATTATATATAGTTGATTATTTGCCACATACAGTCTAAGAAATAATCTGTGTGTATATATTATTTTATTTGTTCGAAAAAAATTACTATTCTTGGGCCAATAAAAACCCTAATCAAAATGGAAGTAACAAGAACATTTGACATTATCGATTGGAATATAGAAAAGTATCCAAGAGAGGCTGCGCTATCAGGTAAAAGAGGAAACGACTGGTTCCATTACTCAACCGATGACTTTAAAGATAACTCAAACTGGGTAAGCTACGGCCTGATGTCGCTGGGCCTGAAAAAAGGTGATAAAGTGGCTACAATAACGGGTAATCGTCCTGAATGGAATTTTGTAGATATGGGTCTGTCGCAGGCCGGAATGATACACGTTCCGATATATCCTACTATCAGCTCGGAAGAATATGAATATATTTTCAGGCATTCAGGTGTTAAAGTAATTATCTTCTCAAATAAAGGAATATACAATAGAATTAAGGATGTTATACCTCAATTTACAGGAATTGAAGCTGTATACTCATTCGATGATGTTGAAGGAATAAAAGGCTTTGACGAACTTATACAGGCTGGTAAGGCCAGTACAGAAAAATATGCTGAAGTGGTTCAGAAAATTAAGTCCGAAGTTAAACCGGAAGATTTACTTACAATTATTTATACTTCGGGAACTACAGGGCAACCTAAAGGGGTTATGCTCTCGCACAACAACCTGGTTAGTAATTTCAAGGCAATTAACGATATCCATCCCTTTACCTATGGCGACAAGGCGATGAGTTTTCTGCCACTCTGTCATGTTTATGAAAGAATGGTAAATTACCATTTCTACTACAAGGGAATCTCAATCTCCTACGTAGAGAACATGGGCCTTATAACCGAGTATATTAAGGTGGTTAAGCCAAATGTAATGACGGCAGTACCACGTCTGCTCGAAAAAGTATATGATGGTATTATTAATAAGGGAAAAAATCTTAGCGGAATAAAGAAAAGATTATTTTTCTGGGCAGTCAACCTGGGTCATAAGTATGAGATAGAAGGTAAAAGTGCATTCTATAGATTTAAGCTCGCCATTGCCAGAAAGCTGATTTTCAGCAAATGGAAGGAAGCTCTTGGTGGCGAACTGGGACTGATGGTATCAGGAAGTGCGGCACTCCAGCCACGACTGGCAAGAATATTCTGGGCTGCCGGCCTGCCAATTATTGAGGGATACGGACTTACCGAGACCTCTCCTGTGATAGCAGTAAATCCCCTGAAAATTGGTGATGTTATGTTCGGTACTGTCGGACCTGCTATCCCCGGAGTAGAAGTTAAAATAGCAGAAGACGGAGAAATACTTACAAGAGGACCTCATACAATGATGGGCTACTATAAGGCGCCCGAACTAACAGAAGAAGTGCTTAAAGATGGTTGGATACATACCGGTGATATTGGCACACTCGTGGATGGCAGGTTCCTGAAAATAACAGACAGGAAAAAAGAAATATTTAAGCTATCTGCCGGAAAGTATATTGCCCCACAGATGATTGAGAATAAACTTAAAGAATCATTCTTTATCGAGCAGGCTATGGTGGTTGGTGAGAATCAGAAGTTTGCATCGGCTATTATAATGCCTAATTTCACCTTTTTGCACGACTGGTGCTCAATACACAAGATTCAATATCAAAATAATGATGAGCTTGTAAATAATAAAGAGGTTATCGCCAGATTCCAGAAAGAAGTAAAAGAAATAAACAAATCGCTGGGCGACCATGAAAATGTTAAAAAAATAAGGCTACTGCCCGACACATGGACTCCTGAGACAGGAGAGATGTCGCCTACCCTGAAATTAAGAAGAAACGTATTAAAGGAAAAATACAATAATATTATTGAGGAAATTTATAACAATTAATAATATTTTTGTATTATTACATCTGAAACAGATTCATTAATTGATCCTGCTTCACAAAACCTAAAACTCTAAAACTATTAAAACCGGCAGTTGTCAACAACTGCCGGTTTTAGCTTTAGTATATATTATTTGTTATTTTTGATTTCTATATTGAGAATAATGCAGATACTAAAATACATCGCTCCATTAATTGTGATTCTGCTTACAGGATTGGTTTCATGCTCTTCAGAAGGCTGCTACGAAGACACTGATTCTAACGTAATTATATCTCTCAAGGAGTCTGATGATGAGACCGTAATATCTGTTGACAGTCTTACAGTTTTCGGGCTCGGAATGGAGAGCGACTCACTGTATAAGGATGCAACAGAAGCAAATTTATCACTTCCACTTTATGCAGGAAGCAACCAGTCTGTTTTCGTAATCCTCAACGGGCTCATATTCGATACAATAACAATAAACTACACTAGCAGGTATAATTTTATTTCTAAAGGATGTGGTTACAACTTTCTGCACAGTATTGAATCAGTAAGCTTTACAAAAAATAAAATAGATACAATATTAATAATCAGTAATTCTGTTTCACCTTCCAATGAAGAAAATCTGCGTACTTTTTTCTAGTCTGTTACTGGTCTCTTCTACCCTCTTTGCCCAGGAAACCGATTCCCTGCCCGACAGGAAAGCGCTGATCTTTGGAATTGAACTTACAGGGCCGATAATATATGCTGCTGATAATAATAAGCTTAGCTATGAGGGATATATAGCATATAGATTAAATAATAAATACTACCTCGTTGGTGAAGGAGGTTACAGCAATTATAAATACGATCAGTACAACTATATAAGCGAGAACAGAGGTATATTTATGCGTATCGGTACCGATATAAATCTTCTGAAGCCGGAAAAAAAAATAGGCAATAACTATGTAGGTATCGGTATCCGATATGGTCTTGCAGTGTTCAAACAGGAAACACCGTGGTTTAAGTACGAAAATTATTGGGGCGACGTCGAATCTGAAATACCTGAGAAATTAGTAAGTGGACACTTTCTGTCACTGTCAGGAGGAATAAAAGCAGAACTATTTGATAATATTTTTATTGGCTGGACCATAAGGGTAAATATGATGCTTTATAACTCTTCCGGAAAAGAAAACAGACCAATATTTATTCCCGGTATGGGGGGGACTGATGGCACAATTGAACCAGGCATCTCATTCCACCTGGCCTGGCAGATTCCTGTAAAATAGCTTCTATACGGGCCTTCTGCTAAACATTATCATCCCTGCAAAAGTGAGCATGCCATTTAAAATAAGCAATTCAAAACCAAATTGATAAGCTCCCAGCAGGAAGGCAGAATAATGATTTATTAAGTAACATAAAAGAGGCGAAATAATTGCAATATAGGGCATTACCTTATCCCGTAACTGTCTGCGGGTAAAAAGTCCGAAAAAATACATTCCCAGCAGCGGACCATAGGTATATCCGGCAACCGTAAACAGAGCACTGATAACACTCTCATCATTTACAGCCCTGAACACAAGTATTACAAGCATTAACAAGATAGAAAAAGCAATATGCACCCTCCTCCTTATTTTGCGTATTTCTTCTTCGCTTTTCTGACTTATGTCCATAATATCTACAGTAAAAGAAGTAGTTAAGGACGTTAAGGCAGAATCTGCACTCGAATAGGCAGCTGCTATCAGGCCAAGTATAAAAAGCAATGTTACAGCAATTCCAAGATTGCCCTGGGTGGCAACCAGTGGAAACAAATTATCGGTCGACCCACTTATCTCAAGCCCTATACTCTTCGAGAATATAACAAGTAATACCCCCAACGAAAGAAATAAAATATTTACAGGCACAAAAGCAATCCCATAGGAGTACATATTCTTTCTGGCATCCTTAATATTCTTACAACTCAGGTTCTTCTGCATCATATCCTGATCCAGACCGGTCATCACAATGGTAATAAACATTCCAGCGAAAAACTGTTTCAAAAAATGCCTTTCATCGTTTATATCATCAAAGAAAAAGACCCTTGAAAGATCATTTTCTCTAATTACACCAACAAGAGCGCTAAAGCTTAATCCCATCGAGCGGGATATTAGAATTACCGTGAGTACAACAGCAGAAATCATAAAAATTGTCTGGAGCATATCAGTCCAGATTATTGTCTTTATACCCCCCCTGTTGGTATAGAGCCATATTAATCCAAGTGTAATAACTACTGTTACAATAAATGGCACCCCCCAGTTCTCAAAGATTGTAATCTGAAGCACATTGGCAACAAGGAATAAGCGGAAAGAAGCACCTATTGTTCTTGATATCAGAAAAAATATTGCACCTGTTTTGTAAGAGCTCCGTCCCAGCCTCTGATCCAGATAGGTATATATTGAAGTTAGTTTTAATCTGTAATATAAAGGCAAAAGAACTTCTGCAATTACAGCATATCCAACCAGGTAACCAAGTACCATCTGTAAGTAACTGAACTGGCTGTCGATTACCCAGCCAGGAACAGAGATAAATGTAACTCCGGATAATGAAGCCCCCACCATTCCGATAGAAACTATCAGCCAGGGAGATTTCCTGTTACCAATAAAAAAACTCTCATTATCCGCTTTCTTACCGGTAATCCACGCAATCACCAGCAATACCAGGAAATAGATTACAATAACAAGCAGAATTAATATGGGCGACATCTGAAATTATTTTAGGCAAGGTTAGTAAAAAGAGAGGAGAGAAAAAATTAAAATGATTAAATTCAAACTCTGATTTTTTGATTTTTTATCCAATAGTATAAATAAGAAATGGCCATAAATGAATTTCCTTCAAGGCTGCTCGAAACAGCTGTTAATGAATTTGCTTCCCTTCCTGGAATTGGAAAAAAAACGGCACTCAGGCTGGTTATGCATCTCCTGCGACAGCCAGATTCGGATGTAGAAAGGTTTGGGGAGAGTATTATCAGACTGAAGAAGGAAATTCGTTATTGTAATATTTGCCATAATATCTCAGATAGCGATGTATGCGATATATGCAGCGACAGATCAAGAGATGCTTCTGTTATCTGTGTGGTTGAAAATATCAGGGATGTAATCGCAATTGAGAATACCGGTCAGTTCAGGGGTATATATCACGTTCTCGGTGGAATAATATCACCCATGGATGGAATAGGTCCATCGGATCTGAATTTTGAAAGTCTCGAAGAAAAAGTGAAATCAGGTTCAGTATCAGAAATTATTCTAGCACTCAGCGCTACAATGGAAGGTGATACAACAAATTTCTATATCTATAAACGGATTGGCAGCCCCCCTTACCCTTCAGTTAAAGTTTCAACTCTTTCAAAAGGAGTTGCCATTGGTGACGAGCTGGAATATACTGATGAAATAACCCTTGGACGTTCAATCGTTAACAGGACCCCCTTTAATATGGCCGGTCAGTAATAGTATGACCTTCGTTCTTGAAAATATTTAAAACTTTACCTACCTTGTAAAATCATTAAAATAAATAACCAACCATATAATTTTCAATATGTTACAATCTATAAACGATAAATTTTCAAATTCAGCAAAGGCAATGAAAAGATCTGCAATAAGGGAGATCCTGAAATTGCTCAAAAACCCTGAGGTAATTTCATTTGCCGGAGGCCTGCCTTCTCCAGAATCATTTCCTGTTGAAGAGGTAAAAGAGATTACATCATATATACTCGACAAGGAGGGTAAAGAAGCCCTGCAATATGGGACTACTGAAGGCGACAATCTATTACGCGAAATGATACTTAAACGTCATGCAGATCAGGGACTTATGGCAGAACAGGACAACCTGGTTATTAGTACCGGATCGCAGCAGGCATTGGATATTCTTGGCAAAATTCTGATTGATCCCGGAGATTATATTATCTGCGGACTTCCTTCATATCTGGGTGGCATCTCTGCATTCAATGTCTATCGGGCAATACTTAAGGGTATACCCTTCGATAAGCACGGAATGAGAGCCGATTTGCTCGAAGAAACACTCAAAGAACTAAAGAATTCCGGTAAAAAAGTCAAGTTTATTTATATTATCCCTGATTTTCAAAACCCCGCAGGTATTACTATGCCCGAGTCAAGGAGAATTGAGATTCTTAAAATTGCAGAAAAATACGACGTCCTGATAGTTGAGGATAGTCCTTATCGCGAAATACGATTCGAAGGCCTTCCTCAAAAACTTTTTTATGAGCTCGATAACTCAGGACGGGTAATCACACTCTTTACATTTTCAAAGATTTTTGCTCCAGGCTTTAGAATAGCATGGGCCCTGGGGCACCCTGCACTGATTGATAAATTTATAATGGCAAAACAATCAATCGATATATGCTCGCCCGTCCTGCTTCAAAAAATAGTAGCTGAATATATAAGACGCGGATCTCTTGATAAAAATCTTAAGAAAACAATTGAATTATACCGCCGAAGAAGAGACCTTATGATAAAAAGCCTGGAGGAATTTATGCCAGACGGTGTTTCATGGACTCATCCCGAAGGAGGATTATTTTTATTTGTCACCCTGCCAGAAAGAC
This sequence comes from uncultured Rikenellaceae bacterium, assembly GCA_964634565.1. GTDB lineage: Bacteria > Bacteroidota > Bacteroidia > Bacteroidales > VadinHA17 > JAUVKT01. Next base: position 38,802 of record CAZWLP010000014.1, read on the forward strand.
TAAATGCTGATGAGGTTTTTGAGAAAGCTGTCGAAAATAATGTTGCCTTTGTTAAAGGTTCAGTCTTCTACTGTAATGATAAGGGAAAGAATACCATGAGAATTAATTTTTCTTTTTCAGATGAAGAAAAAATTAAAACAGGGGTCAGGAGACTGGCAAAAGTAATCTCTGACATGTTGTAGTAAAATAACAGCGCCTGCATGCAGGTCAGAAAGGATTAATATAAAATTTCTGGAAAATTATTCTATACTGCTTGAAACTTTTTCTGTTTAAATTGTTTTACTATAAACAAACTAATTAGGAATATCTAGTAATGGCAAAAACTGAGATTTTTCTCCCTTCTATGGGAGAAGGAATAATTGAAGCAACAATAACAAAATGGTTGGTTAAAGAAGGCGACCAGGTCGAGGAAGACGATCCTATTGTAGAAGTAGCAACAGATAAAGTAGATACTGAGATACCATCTCCTGGGAATGGAACTATCAGCGGTATTTCATATAAAGAAGGCGACATACCAAAAGTAGGCGATATTATTGCCTACCTTGAAATAGAAGGCGATGAAAAACTCCCGGAAGAATTAAAGAAAAACGTCGATACACAGTATCGACTGATAAAAGAAGCTTCAATCAACGAATCAGCAGAAAAAGAAGAGAGTGAAGCTCAGACATCAGAGATGATGAGTCGTACACCTGAAGGCAAGTATCTCTCTCCCCTTGTAAGAAAGATAGCAAAAGAAGAAAATATTTCTTTCGACTTACTCGATACAATTAAAGGATCTGGAATGGATGGAAGGATCACCAAGGACGATCTTTTAAACTATCTGAACGAGCAGGAAGATCTGAAGAAAGAAAAAGCAACTAAAGCTGAAAAAACTGAAAGCTTAAGCCCTAAGCCCCCTGCCGGTAAAGTTATCGATAATGGCGATGAGATAATTGAAATGGACCGTGTTCGCAAATTAATAGCAGAACATATGGTTGTTTCAAAGCGTACATCTCCCCATGTTACAACCTTTATTGATGTTGACGTAACAGACATTATTAAGTGGAGAAATAGCGTAAAGGACAGTTTCTTTAAGAGGGAGGGTGTAAAACTAACCCTTACACCTATTTTCTTCGAAGCTACCGCAAGAGCAATCAGACAGTTTCCTATGGTAAATATTTCGGTAGACGGAACCAATATTATTAAGAAAAAGAATATTAATATAGGAATGGCAACAGCATTGCCTGATGGAAATCTGATTGTGCCGGTAATAAAAAGAGCCGATGAAAAGAGTATAGTTGGACTTGCAAGAGAGGTAAACGACCTTGCATCAAGAGCCAGATCCAGTCAGCTAAAACCAGATGAAATATCAGGAGGAACCTTTACAATTACAAATTACGGAACAGTGGGAAATCTTATGGGCACTCCTATTATCAATCAGCCCCAGGCTGCCATACTTGGTATTGGTGCAGTTAAGAAAATGCCAGCCGTTGTAGAAACTCCTTCGGGAGATGCTATAGGGATAAGGAATATAGCATACTTATCACTCAGTTACGACCATAGAGTCATCGATGGAGCACTTGCCGGAATGTTTGTTAAATCCATTAAAGATAACCTGGAGGGTTTTCTTAGCAACAAATTCCTGTCAGATATAGAGTTATAGGCTACATTGCTAAATTTTAGTCTATTCTTAAAAGGGTCATAATATTGACCTTTTTTTTTTTAATATTAGCTTAATATTGTTAGATTTGGGAAAAGTAAACCCGTCC
>CAZWLP010000015.1:0-40041 GCA_964634565.1 uncultured Rikenellaceae bacterium
CTGCATAATCTTTCATCTTCGGGTCCGGGTTCAATAAGAGCAGCATCAGAGCAGGAAGTTTGTATCTTCTGTCATACTCCTCATTCTGCAAAGCCAGACAGTCCTCTCTGGAATAAAAATGATCCCGGTGTATTTTATAATCTCTATACATCTTCTACAATACAGGCTGCCCCTAATCAGCCAACTAACTCTTCAATTCTATGCCTTTCGTGTCATGACGGAACAATAGCACTGGGAAATGTCTTAAGCAGGGCCTCTGATATAGACTTTTCGGGAGGAATAACTATGATGCCTCCGGGGGGATCAAACCTTTCAACTGATCTTTCAGATGATCACCCGGTATCATTTCAATATAATTCAGCGCTTGCAGCAGCTGACGGACAGCTAATTGACCCTACACTTATATCACCACCTGTATCGATGCAAAACGGTAGTCTGGAGTGCACCTCATGTCATGATCCTCATTCAGATATTTTTGGAAACTTTCTTGTACTGTCAAATCAATTCTCTGAGTTATGTTATAAATGTCATGACCGTAATTACTGGTCTTCCTCAAGCCATAATACATCAACAGCAATATGGAATGGTTCAGGTAATAATCCCTGGTTCCATACAGAATATACCAGGGTAGACGAAAATGCATGCGAAAATTGCCATAACCCACATGGTGCAGGGGGTAAGCCAGTATTACTTAATTATATAGCTGAAGAAAATAATTGCCTTGTATGCCACAATAGCAATGTTGCAGCGACAGATATATCTTCACAGCTAACCAAGACATATACTCATAATGTTTATGGCTATAATATGACTCACCTTCCTTCTGAAAATCCGCTGGTTACAAGCATGCATGTTGAATGCGAAGATTGCCATAATCCACATGCTGCTAATAGCAGCACTGCTTCAGCTCCCGCAGTGTCGGGCAGTATTTTCGGAGCTAAAGGGGTTGATATTAGCGGAGGGGAACTTAACCATGCACTTAACCAGTATGAGGTTTGCTTCAGGTGCCATGCAGATAGTCCTGGCAAACCAGGCAGTGCTACCGTCAGGGTTATTGAGCAAAATAATACCAGGTTGGAGTTTGATCCTCTTAACCCCTCATACCATCCGATTGCTGCTCCCGGTAAAAATACCGACTCTCCCAGCTTAATACTGCCCTATAGTGAAAGTTCGATGATCTATTGTTCTGATTGCCACGCAAGTGATGGAGCGGGATCGCCCGCCGGACCACATGGATCTTCCTATCCTCATATATTAAAGCTAAGGTATGAGACCGCTGATGAGACAGTTGAAACACCCGACACCTATGCCTTATGTTATTCCTGCCACAGCAGAACGTCAATACTGACAAATGAATCATTTCCCTATCACTACACACATATAGTGGAAGAAAACGCCCCCTGCAATACCTGTCACGACCCTCACGGGATAAATAATGCACAGGGCACAGCTACAAACAATAGTCATCTGATAAACTTTGATGCCAGCATTGTCACCGCCAGCGGTTCAGGTATCAGATTTGTTGATACGGGCGATAACCACGGTTATTGTATGCTAAAGTGCCATTTAAGAGGACACGGTGTAGGTATGAGCTACTAATTATTTAATTATACGCCAGTCTTAGATCCGGATCAGACATTGTAGGGGCAACAATCTCCTTCCACTCATCAGCATCCCATGTTCCCAGAGAGGTATGATTAATAAGATATTTTTCAGGTATTGGGTGAGTACCAATAACAACCTTAACCTTGTACCTCTTTTCAAGAAAATCCTTAAACTCCTTTATATATGGACAGGGCGGATAACCCACAACCAGTCCGGTAGCCAGGTGAATTACCTCAGCTCCGTTATTTATCATCTCTTCCGGTACATATTCAATATTTCCGCCGGGACATCCTCCACAGGATGTATAGCCCACCAATTCCACATCATCATCCTTATCATATATATCAAATGCACCTTCCCTGTTTCTTAATGATCTAAGACATTTACCTCCTCCGCAACTGCGGTACCGATCACAAATAATGATTCCTATTTTTGTTACTTTTTTCATATTACCTGGTTTAAATAAATTATAATTATTTCTTAAATGATTTATCAGGATATGGTGGATGGGGTGGTATTTCTCTTGGATCTTCTTCGATAAGTTTCTTAAGATGTTTAATAGCAGCATCAAGCTGTGAATCAACACCGTTAAATGTAGAATGTGGCAGGTTATCAACTTCTATATCAGGTATAAACCCTACACCCTCAATCAGCCACTCTCCCTCAGGTCCATATACACCCATCATAGGAGCCCTTGCCAGTCCTTTATCACTCAGGAGGTTCTGGCTGCCCAGCCATACCTCACCACCCCAGGTTCTCATTCCTATTACCTTACCCAGGCCAAGGCGCCTGAATCCATCGCAGAAGGCTTCCCCATCTGAAGCAGTATTCTGATCACACAAAACCACAATATGACCACGGAAGGCATATTGCATATTCCATGAGGTTTGTGCTGGCCTGTTAGCCCAGTAAAACCATGCTTTCCTGAGTAATTTCTCAAGAATAAAACTATCTATATTACCACCCCTGTTATGACGAACATCAATAATCAGACCCTGCCTGTTAAAAACGGGATAAAATTCCTTATACCATTGAGCAATATCGTTGCTTCCCATTGCTCTCAGGTGCAGATAACCTATCTTTCCCTTACTGCTTTTTTCCACTTCCAGCCTCCTTGAATATTCCCAATCGTTATACCTGAGTCCCGATTCTCTACCCATAGCAGTAACTATTGCTTCATAAGGCTGTTTTGTTGTAGCAGAAATAAGCCTCAGGCGAACCTGCTTGCCCGATTGATTACGAAGCAGTGCGCCGGGATAAATCTCCTCCAGGGTAGGATCACCATTAATATGGGTTAATATATCACCTTCTCTAATATTCAGACCCTGCTCAGCCAGAGGAGAGATCTCGTCAGGATAGTCAGGGTCGGCTTTATAGATATAATCAATTCTGAATCCACCTCCCTTATCATCCCTTGTAAATCTTGCTCCCAGGCCTGCCACGCTTACATTATCACTACCCTTTCTGGTATCACCTCCTCTTACGCTTGTGTGAAGAACCGATAACTCACCAACATATCTTCCAATAAGGTCGTTCAGTTCTGCTCTTGAGGTAATACGATCAACGAGGGGAAGGTATTTCTGATACATGGCATCCCAATCAATATTATGCATATTAGGATCGTAGAAATAATCCCTTTCCATTCTCCATGCATCTGTAAACAATTGTCTCCAGTCTTCCCGGGTATCCATCCTGAATGCCCAGCCTGATAAATCAACTTTAGAGTCAGATAATTTATTTATGGTCGAAGTTCCGGCTTTAATCATATAAAAGTCTGCATCCTTCCTGACAAGAAACATCTTTCCGTCGGCAGTCATCTCAGCCGATCGAACGCCATCTACCAGAACGGTTTCTTTCTTGGATTCATTACCTATCTTAAAAAGAACCAGGTTAGTTTTTGAATCCCTCCCGCTACCTGTACCTGAAAGAAAATATATAGCATCGCTATTTACCGAAAGTGACCTGTAATTGCCTGGAGCAATGGGCACTTCCATAATCCTGCTCTGTATATTATCAGGGTCAATTTTTACGATAATATCCTTATTATCTGACTTCTTTTCTTCCTTATAAAGCTCATCATCAGGCCTGAAGGGTGATCTTAAGCCTTTTATCAATGGAATATGGTATATCTTTTCCTGTCTGTCAAAATAAGGTTCAGGCTGTCTTGTACCCCAGGGACTTCCAACCAGGGATTCGAAGTTTCTGTCGGAAATAAAATATATCCACTTGCCATCGGGACTCCATACCGGATTAGTGCTATTTGCCCTATCGGTAGTTAAAGTTATATACTCACCTTCTTCAACTCCATATGCAAAGATCTGGGCGAAGGTATTTATTGCTGTTTGCGAGAATGCAATCCATTTACTGTCGGGCGACCATGCTATATGCCTGACTCCTTCTCTGTTAGTAGAAATAAGTTTTTGTCTTTCAGACTCAATATTCAGCAACCATAGATCATTGTTAAGGTCGGTATAAGCCAAAAACCTTCCATTGGGAGAAGGGACTCCGGTAAACCTTAATATCTCGCCATCTGATGTCAGGGCCTTATGAGTACCGGTGCCTGTAGAAGGAATCTGCATAAACTCAAATTCACCTGATTCGTCTGAGAGTGTCAGGATGTCCTTCCCGTTATAAGAAAATACAGCATCCCTGTACCTGACTCCTTCTTTTCGTGAGAGCTGTACCAGCCGGCCTGATTCAGCCGGTGCAACAAATACTCTTCCCCTGGCTGTTATTACTATTTTCTCTCCATTGGGATGTGCATGAACAGAGGTAATATATTGTTCGGGATCTGTAACCCATTTTTCTCTCATCTGGTCCATATCAGAACTAAGAGTAATATCAATTTTCTTCTCTGTCTCCGCTGCTATATCATATAACCAGATATCAGCACCAACATGATATACTATTCTGCCATTTTGGAGAGAGGCATATCTCACGTCAAAATCTGACTGTTTTGTATGCTGTCTGTAATCTTTACCTGCATCGTTCATCGACCAGATATTCATTGTTCCATCCCTGTCGGTAATAAAGTATACCCTGTTATTCCAATACATTGGATGGTGGCTTCCTCCCTTATAATCATCAGATAGCTGTACTGCCTCCTTAGCTCCGTCTGAGTACTTCCATATCTTCCTGGCGGTGCCACCCATATAACGCTTAGTTACATTACCATGATAAGCAGGTCTGACAAAATATATTTCATTTCCCTTATCATTAAAGCACGACTCGCTTGCCTGGCTTAGAGGAATCCGGGTAGATATCTTTGTTTTAGTATTTATCTTTACTGTCTGCGCATCAGGCAAGGTTGAATATGCATTTGTAGTATAAACAATCTCTCCTCCCGGGGTCCACCCGGCAACAATTGAAGCATCTGCCTCATAGGTCCACCTTATAGGTAATCCTCCTGAAACAGGCATGGTATAAACCTCGGTCGGACCCTCATAGCTTGCCGAAAAAGCCAAAGTTGTACCATCAGGCGAAACACGTGGATATGATTCCTCTCCGGTATGTGTAGTTAGTCTCTTTGCCAGACCTCCACTTACCGGAACCTTCCATATATCGCCTTCGGCAGAAAAATATATTGTCTCTCCATAAATTGCAGGGTATTGATAGTAGCCTTTAAATCCCTGGCTGTTAAGAGTATTGGAACTAAATGCAAACAACAAGACAAATAGAGTTGCTGCAAAGCTGTTTAATCTGGTAATCAAATGCATATTAAAAGGTATTTAGTATGATCTTTTAAATTTAACCATTTTCACAGATTAGAGTCATATTGAAAATGTTTTACATAACATATCGGCCTGTATGCATGCAGATCAAAAAAGAAAATCTCCCCTTACTCTGCTATGAGCTGGAGAGATTTTCAAAACTAACTATGGAAAGACAAGATTATTTATTTCCATTATGAAGGATCTGTGAAGAGGCATCTTCAGCAGCCTTAATAAGAGGATATCCGGCAGGCGAAGCTGTCAGCAGGGGATGTGTTCCAATCTGTGCTGTAAGCAATGCATTTATTGGCATCCTGTTCTCAATAATAATACCTATTGTATTTGTAAGCTCACCTACTGATAATCCACCCGAAACTTCACCTCCCAGTATTACTCCGGCTTCTCTGCCTACTATTAGCTTCACAGACTGTTTGTGAGTATCCTCAAGCGACCCCGGGTGACGATCAATACCTTCGAATTTACCAACTACAATATCAAAGCCCTCATCCCTGGCAATACTCTCAGTAAGTCCGGCTACGCCAAACCCCGTATTACCAATTGCGGTTGAAAAAATAGATATTGTTCCGCTAAATGTTTTAATTGCGGATAGTTTATAAAGATTCATGCCAGCTATTCTTGCTTCTGCACATGCAGTTGATGCCAGCATAACAGAACTTTGCTTTCTTGTTACAAAATCACGTTTCTCAGCACAGTCACCAACAGCAAATATATCCTTATCTTCTGTCCTCATATATTCATCAACCTTTATAAAACCATTTCCGGTAATTCCCAGTCCTGCACTGGAGGCTAATTGAGTATTTGGATGATATCCCAGTGATAGCACAACGGCATCAGCTTCAATTTTTCTTCCGTCTTCAAGCGAAACAGATTCAACCTTACCGTTCCCATTAATACTTTTTACACCTGAATCACATAGAATATTGATTCCCCTTGTCTTTAGCAGCCCTTCTGCAACAACGGAAATATCTTCATCAAAGGCCAGACCGAGTACATGTGGAAGCTTTTCTATCAGTGTAACTTCTTTACCAAGTTTATTAAGCTCGTCTGAAATTTCCACACCTATAAAACCAGCCCCAATTGTCACTATCTTTTTACAATCATCCAGTTTCTTTTGCATTTTATCAAGGTAAACCTTATCCTTTGGAACGGTAAATACATTATCCAGGCCGGCACCTTCCAGCCAGGATGGGATGTTAGGAACAGAGCCTGTTCCAAGAACAAGTTTTTCGTATTTTATTGAATCGCCATTCTTTAGTTCAACTATTTTCTCTTTTCGCTTTACCATTACCGCTTCATCATAGATTACATCTATATTACTTGCCTCAAACATCTTCTCGGCCGGTAAAAGATCTTTTTCGGTTGAGCCCACCGAACCAAATACATAGGGAATACCACAAGGTATAAGAGTTTCTGGCATTTTTGTTACAACAGTAAAGCTTTTATCTTTATAAACCCGCTTACCTGTAGTAGCTGCTACCAATCCGGCAGCACTGCTGCCAATAACAAGAACATCTGTATATTTCATAATAACTAAAACATTTTTAATTGATTATTTTTATAGGCTTCATAAGCCTCATTAACTGTCATATCACCAGCACCTACATATATTCCTATACCTACCTTTTCAAGTACAGAAAGTGCATTTCCTCCCGGACCATTACCGGTAATTAATATCTCGGCTCTAAGATCAAATAGTTTTTGCGCTGTTTTTGGTCCTGCTCCATGTGCTTCCTTGCTTATATCCCTGTTATCATAAGCCATCAGGCTATTATCTTTTGTATCCAGAATAAGTAAATACTCACTTCTCCCGAATCTGGGATCTATCGCTGAATTCATTTCAGCTCCCTTAGATGTAAATGCAATTTTCATTATTCTCTTATTTTATTGTTTCATTTATTTTATGCCATGATTCAGAAATTAATTTACCGGGCAATGATCCCCTTATTTCTGAAACTGTTTTTCCCTCGATTAATGCCCCTGTAAAAGAATTATCATAAGGTATATTACCAATATGAACTATATTCTCCTTCTCAACGAATTCTCTTATATCACGGGCAATATCCTGATTTAGATCTGCCTTATTTATTATACATCCAGCCCTTATTCCAAATTTCTCAACCAGCTTATATACTCTTTTTAAGTCGTGTAATCCGGATACTGTTGGTTCAGTAACCAGCAGTACAAAATCTGCTCCCGAGAGAGATGATACAACCGGGCATCCAATCCCTGGAGATCCATCTACAATAATATAATCAGCATTCTTTTCTACTGATATTCTTCTTGCTTCTTTCTTTACTTCCGCCACCAGCTTCCCGGAGTTTTCTGATCCTGTCCCCAGCTTTGCATGAACCATTGTGTTACCAAGCCTTGTTGTGGAAATAAAAAGTTTGCCGACCTTTTGCTCTACCATCTTAATAGCCCCTTCAGGACAGACCCGGGCACAATAACCACATCCCTCACATCCTATTCTATCAACAGAATATATGTTATTACTATTGATAATTGCCGAGAACCTGCATGTATCATAACATATATTGCATCCGGTACATCTGGATTGATCAATAAGAGCCAGCTCTCCACTAAAAAAATCTTTTGCAACAAATTGATCGGGATCAAGGAGCAGGTGCATATCAGCCGCATCCACATCACAGTCGGCTATAACTGCCTTTTCCCCGGCAAGGTACGACAGGGATGCAGTAATTGAAGTCTTTCCTGTTCCTCCTTTCCCAGATATTACCACAATCTCCTTCATCTATAGCTTAGTATTAAAATGCGATTTGATATAATTATGAATTTTTTTCAATTCTTCTTTAAAATCTTCTACTTCTGTATAAATCAGTTTCCCCTTTGAATAAAGCGAAGCTATATCCCTGCTGTCAGGGATCCTGGCAATTATATCGATATTTTCATTTTCGCAATACCTGATAACTCTTTCATCTCCAATACCATACCTGTTAACTATAACTGCAAATTGTTTCTTTATCTCTTTCATTGTATCAACAGCCAGAATCAAATCGTTCATACCAAATGGGGTAGGCTCTGTTACAAGAAGAACCAGGTCAGCATCTCGTGTAGCTTCAATTACCGGGCAGGATGTTCCCGGAGGGGAATCAAATATTTTCATATAGCTGTCGCCGTATCTTTCATCAACCAGTTTTTTGGTCTGGGCAATTAAGGGAACCGATTGCTCCTGTCCGATATCAAGCCTGCTTTCAATTAATGTCAGATTACCCTTTCTATATCCTTTTAGCTCTCCAATTCTATCCTTAACCATTGGAAGAGAGCCTGTAGGGCATAATTCCGAACAGGCAAAGCAACTATGACAAAGCTCCGGAAAAACAATTATCTGTGATGCCAGTTGGATTACGGCATTAAAATTACATACCTGCTGACAATTACCGCATAGCAGGCAATTACTTTCGCTCCATTCAGGCCTATCCTTGTATTTAATCTCTCCCAATATTGATTCACCTGTAAGGAATAATCCTGTATTAGGCTCTTCAACATCTAAATCAGCCAGAACTACATTAGCAGTCTCAGCCAAATAAGATGCAAGATTGGTCGCAATGGTTGTTTTCCCGGTACCACCTTTCCCACTGGCTATAGCAATCTTCACAAAAATTCCTCCATTCTAATGAGAACATAAATTTTCACCTGTCTGAAGCTGACTTGTAAAATAATCTTTCACAAGTTCAGACGGACTGCCGCTTTGCACACCCATAAATACCCTGATATTATTTTGAGCAAACAGATCCTGCGCTTTTTGACCCATTCCTCCGGCGATTATTACATCAACACCATGATCGGCCAGAAACCGGGGATAAACGCCCGGTTGATGTACCGGAGGATCAAGATATTCTTCGCTAACTATAGCTTCGTTTTCGGTATTAACAATGGCAAAGCTCTCACAGTGTCCGAAATGGGCTGTTAGTTCACCGTTAAATGTTGGAATCGCAAATTTCATTACTCTACTTTTTTTTCTTCTTTTTTATTTTATTTGACTTTATGTTTTCTGGAGCATCCATCTGGTCAGAAAGATTATCTCTCATTCCAAACCTGAATCCCCATCCCCTGGACTGGCCATGGCGGAATCTTCTTCCCAATCCGCGACCCATTCCACGACCCATACCACGACCTTGATTAACTTCTCCAACAGAACCCGGGGTGTCGTTACCGGCACAAAAACCCAGGCCCCTGCCTGTCATAGGGCCTTCGCCCATTGGACCTTTTCTATCACCTCCTGGCATAATAACCTCCTATTTTAATTTAGTTCTACCATAACCGCAACATCTCCCATGTCCAAAACCACCTGCCAGATTTAATAATTCTGTTGAATGACAGGCAGGACATTCAGTTACGGCTGTTGAAAAATCTGTTTTAAACATATGCCCACAACTTTTACATCTTATAGTATTTGTTCTGAAATGAACATTACCACCATTAATTGTCAGGAACTTACCCTGTATCAGAAAGTCAGCAATCTTTCCCCGGGCCTGATCTATTAATCTTGTAAAAGTCGACCTTGATATCTCCATTTCTTCAGCGGCCTCAGCATGACTTAGATTAAGCTGGTCAGCCAATCTAAAGGCTTCAAACTCATCGAGGCTCAGTTCGACATGCTGTAGAGAAGGAGCCCTGAATCCAACAGGTTTAAATTCTGTGTATAATGGGGGCTCATGTACTATTCTATTGCTCTTGGGCCTGGGCATAATTAACTATTTGATACAAATATAATGCACATATGTTCATTATACAAATGTTTTTTCATGATTTTTCTCATGCCCTAACTATATAAAACTTTCCCAAAAGCAGGCGCAATAATGCCAGGCTTCAGAAAGACAGAAGTGTTAATAGGTAAGAATCCTCTGATATTGGAGCAAAAAAAACCCGGCTCAATGGCCGGGCTCTTTTACTATTATAAAATAATTCTATTTCAGTGTTGGGTCTGAATGGTCAATCTTTGCCAGGTACTCTTCGTAATTAAATCCCTTGAAAGTAGGACTCTCAGAGTTATGACATGTTTTGCAAAGCTCCTCATCGGGAACAATTAATCCCTTAGTAACAGCCACCTTACGATTCTTCATTATTGCGGGAGCCTTATACATACTTCCTGGTCCATGACAAGCTTCGCATGATACACCTTCAGTTGGGTTAATTCCACCCATAAGTTTTGGATCTATCGACGCTGCTGTTGAATGACACTTAAGGCACTTGGGGTCTTTAGCCTCATCTGCACTCAGTGATTTCATGGCATTTGCGTGGGGTCCTTCCATCCACTTATTATACTGCTCACCCTTTGTAGGTTTATTATGACACATCTTACACTTGGCCGCTCCAATATACTTGAAGCTTTGAGAGAAGGTCAATCCTCCCATAAATAAGAGTAAGCATAATACTGTAAAAATTCTTTTTGTAAACATAGAGTAATTTTTTTGCGGTTTATATTTTAATATGAGTCAAATTTAATAAAATCTATCTAACTAGCTACTATTCTACGGCATGAATTTGCCTCGGATCTACAACCCTGTAAGATTTATTTACTACCAGGTCTGCCTTTGGTTTCAGTGTTAAAACAGCCTGGTGCTCCCTTTCTAGTATATTCAGCCTGAAATCATTCATCTCCTCCTTCATCCTCATTATCTGGTTAATCTTGGTTTCCTGGTAGGTAAGGTCTATAAAAACCCTTAGATCAATATCGGGAGCATCTATTGCATACAAACCATCTATTATCAAAAGATCTATTTTACTAAAATCCGTAATCAGCTTATCAACCTGCTCGGGAATAAGGTCAATACAAGGAATAACACATTCCTGTTCTTCTTTAAAATCCCTGATGGTTTTTCTTATCTTAACCCAATCATATTCATCAAGGCCAATCTTATCAAATCCCTTATTTCGTCTCCATTCTTCTCTTAGCAAGGGCTGTATCTTATAATAATTATCTGTATGTATAACCTTAACTCTTATATTATCATCCTTTAATCGTTTTCCCAGAGCATGTGAAAGTTCAGATTTTCCAGAGCCCGACTCTCCGGAAATACCTACAATATACCTGTATCTCTCATCTCTTCTCTTCAGATCCTCTGTAATATGATCATGAATTGAAGCAGCGGCCTCTTTATGCATATCATTTATCAGTAGAATATCACCTAACATCTGTACTCCTTTCTGTATTTTACCTTTAAATTTTCCTGACTTTCCATCTCAAAATAATCTCCGTAAATATGAACTTTTATTTTTTTATTATCCCTGTTTACCGCAAATAATTCGACTTCCTCTTTCTCTATACTGACTGTAAAATCGGAATTCCTGAATTTAAATTTATATTTCATACTATCCCAATGATCAGGCAGCTTAGGGCAGATATCTGGAATATCTCCTGATATGTCTAATCCGCCAAATATACACAGTGCCTGGTAAACTGTTCCTGCCATTACCCCACAATGTATACCTTCACCTGTTGTTCCTCCCTGTATATCAACCAGGTCTGACTTAAGTGCATCCATATACATAAGCCATCCCGAAATGGAGTTTCTATAAGTGTACTCAAGTGATGAATGAACAAGCCTCGACAGTGTTGAACCGTGCGAGGTTCTTGCAATATAATAGTCAAAATTCTTGCTGAAATAATTCTTCTCCATCTTATAGCCCATTAAGCTTAAAATATCGCTTACACCATCAATACCAAGGTTATAAAAAGCCATTATCAGGTCTGCCTGCTTAGCCAGCTTAAACTCATCAGGAGATTTACCTTCTGCTTTCAGTATCCTGTCAAGCCTGTGAATATCTCCATATTTTTTTCTATATCCGTCCCAGTCAAGTTCTTTAAGATTGAAATAGCCATCAAATTGTTCGATTATTCCATCTTTACTTATATTAATATTCAGCTTTGTTCGTATCTCATTCCATTCTGCGACCTCCAGGTCAGAGAATTTCAATCTCTCCAAAAGAGATGTCCTTTGCCCGCTTTTAAGATTACTGAGAAAATCTAAAGATCTGGACAATACCCAGCTTACCATAATATTGGTATAAGCATTATCGGTAAGGCCACCTGCTTTTGCACCCGGAAGTTTCTCATGAAACTCATCGGGTCCCATAACACCAGCAATATGATACTTCTCCGATTTACTGTCATACTCACATTTACCTGCCCAGAACCTGGATATTTCAAACATAAGCTCAGCACCATGATTTATCATAAACTTTTTATCCATGGTGGCCCAGTAATAATTCCAGACATTATAAGCAATAGCAAGAGATATATGTCTTTGGAGTGAACTATAATCATCACCCCACTCGCCCGAAACAGGGTTCAGATGAACAACCTGTGTTTCCTCCCTTCCATCACTTCCACTTTGCCATGGAAACATTGCTCCTTTATATCCGAATTCGCGGGCATAATCCCTCGCCTTGTCAAGGCGTCTGTACCTGTACATCAAGGCCGACTTTGCAACTTCCGGTAAAGAAATATTATAAAGGGGCAATATATATAACTCATCCCAAAAAATATGACCCCGGTATGCTTCTCCATGTAATCCCCTGGGAGGTATCCCTGCGTCAATCTTAACATGGTGGGGTGAGGCTGTTACAATCATATGATACAGATGAAGCCTAATAAGCTTCTGGGCCAGTCGGTCGCCTTCAAGTTCAATATCGATGCGTTTCCAGATTCCTTTCCAGTGCTTCTCCGACAGTGCCAGCTCAGAATCATAGTCTTCCATCTTTCTTATTGCCTTAACAGTATGTATCTTAGGTGTAGTGACCTTTGAGTCCTGAGATGTATATATTGATACAAGCTTTTCAAAGCTAATTTTAACACCTTTTTTCGCCTTAATAGTATAATCCTGGCAGGCCTTACCCTTTGAACATTTGCAGTCAACAAATTCATCAAGGTCTTCGCTCCCATTTAGTACATGTTTGGCGCCAAGAGCAATAGTAATATTGGAATGCTTCGTTTTAACCTCAATAAAGCATTTATTTCCATCCGTCTTTTCCGAAAGGTGATAAATATGCTCCTGGTTTAATTGGCTATACCTATCTACTCCGGCATTTATATGATTCCCATCCAGCTCTGATCTGATTATTATCTTACCGCTATAATTAAGAGGTGTAATATTATATTTAAGTCCAGCCAGATGGTGGTAATGCATGCCTGCAAATCGTGAGGCAGTTAACAGTGTCTTCCTTCCCTTATCATCTTCCAGCTCCATCTCTCTTACCAACTCACCTGTACGAAAATTCAGGCACCTGCTTATTCTGTTAATCTTAAAGGTAGGATCAGGATTAAACTCAAACCACTTTCCATCTTCAATCCTGAATTTAAGCGGAAGATAATTTGGAATATTTACAAAATCCTCGTTTTCAATCTCCCGATCACCAACTTTTGAAATTAAACGATTATATAATCCGGCAATATATGTTCCCGGATAGTTTACCTGGTTAGCCCTGCACTCATTCATAGCTCCCCTTGTGCCAAAATATCCGTTACCTGTTGTAAGCAGAGCCTCCCTCGACCTCTCTTTATCTTTATTATAATCAAAATATGAGAGGTGCCAGCCATCCTCATAAATCCCCTTTTTAAACCAATCATTAATTTTATTAATAGAAATCTCTCCCAGGTCTTCAACAACAATATCTGCACCATTAGCAAAAAGATCATTAATATTATCCTCCCTGGCAACACCTATCACCAATCCGAAATTCCCATTCTCACCCGCTTTAACTCCCGAAACAGCATCCTCAACAATAACAGATTTATTATAACTAACCCCCAGATTATCACAGGCAGTAGTAAAAATATCAGCTTCCGGCTTACCACTCAATCCCAGCTCCGCTGATACAACTCCATCTACCCGCGTTTCAAAGAGATCCAGTAAGCCGGCCTTCTCAAGTACAGGTTTGCAGTTTTTGCTCGACGAGGCTACCCCTATTTTTATACCTTCTTTCTTTAGTTCCTCTATCAATTTCACAGTCGACTCATAGACCTGCACCCCTTCTTCTTCAAGTACAAGATTAAACATTGTATTTTTCTTATTTCCAAGCCCGCAGACTGTTTCCATATCGTCTGTATCTGAAGGATCTCCAAAAGGAATTTCAATGCCCCTTGATTCGAGAAATGAAGAAACACCTTTATATCTTGGTTTACCATCAACATAAGGCAGATAATCAGCGTTGTGAGTAAATTCCTGAAACTTTTCACCCTTATTGGTTTCTCTTGCCCTCAGATATTCATCGAACATTCTTTTCCAGGCCTCACCATGAACAAGTGCGGTCCTGGTTATAACCCCGTCCAAATCAAATATTACAGCAGAAAATTCCCTCATAATATAATATTTATATTTTCTTCAGTATGGTAAGCAATAATATTGCCTTGAAGCAGCTTTTTATTCTGAAAAACTTATTGAAGTTACTCATTTTAGGGCTAAATTTATAATATACTTATAAATCTGAATTATGAGGAGACTATTTATTGCATCATATAAAATACCGGTAACTATATATAAACAGGGTGAAAACTTTGAAATTTCACCTGCAGGAAAATCAACAATATACGACCTGCCCGATTTTAACGAAGACTTCGAAACCAGGTGGATTGGCTTAACCGGGATTGATAATTACAGGTTTACAGCCCAGGAAAAAAAACAACTGTCTCTCCGTCTCCAGGATTACAGATCCAAACCCCTCTTTCCCGATCCGGAGTTATACCAGGCAGCCATGCACGGATTTGCAAAAAATACTCTTTGGCCTTTATTTCATTACTTCCCTCAGAATGCCAACTACGATGATACATACTGGAGGGCATATATTAGGGTAAACCAGATGTATGCAGATATGATATGCGAATGCTTACAGGATGATGACATTGTCTGGATTCACGATTACCACCTCCTCCTACTCCCTCAAATGATCAGAAAATGTAATCCCAATGTTTCAATTGGTATATTTATACATATACCCTTCCCTTCATTTGAGATATTCAGACTTATTCCGTGGCGGGAGGAAATCCTGGATGCAATGTTATCGGCCGACCTGATTGGATTCAATGTATTTGATTATGTCAGGCACTTCCTCAGCTGTGTCAGACGAATAAAGGGATATGATACCATCTTTAACCGGATATCAATAGGTGAGAGAACACTGCTTGTTGATGTATTTCCAAAAGGAATCCACTTTAACAAGTTCACAGCGGAGGTAAGGAGACTTCATGATTTACATGCAAATGGGGGATCTGAGACCCAGGGAGAAATAGTTAATAATTTTAAGAAAAATAAGGATAAGAAAATTATCCTGTCTATCGACCCGCTCGATTATACCAAGGGAATCCCTCACCGCTTGCTGGCTTTTGAATTATTCCTGCAACTATACCCAAACTACCTGGAAAAAGTTACGCTGGTTCTGCTTGCTCTGCCAACAGGTGAATCATCTGTTTCATATAATTCAATAAAAAAGCAGGTTGATGAACTTGTGGGAAGGATAAACGGGCTTTATGGTACTATCAGCTGGTCTCCCATAGTATATCTGAATCAGAAATTCTCAGAAAACGAACTAATTGATATTTATGCATACTCAGATATAGCATTAATTCTTCCCTTGAGAGACGGAATGAATATGGTAGCCAAAGAATTTGTAGCTTCCCGACTCGACGGCAAAGGAGTCCTTATCCTCAGCGAACTGGCAGGAGCCAGCAAGGAGCTTCATGAAGCAATTATTGTCAATCCAAATAACCTGGGAGAAATTGCAGAATCAATAAAAGAAGCTATAGAAATGCCCGATTGTGAGCAAATACGACGTAACGATGTAATGACCGAGAGAATAAGAAGATATTCTGTTGAAAAATGGGCAAAGGAATTTGTTAAAAGTCTTGACAATGTAAAACATCTCCAGGAAAAAAACCTTACGCGTAAGATCAATGATAAAAGAATAAGTAAAATAGTATCAGATTACAGAAATTCAAAAAACAGAATACTGTTCCTGGATTATGACGGCACCCTGTCCGGGTTCAAAAAGGATCCTGAAGATGCCAAACCCGACAAAGCATTATACTCAATAATAAATAAACTTACTAAAGATCCCCTTAATACAGTAGTAATAATAAGTGGTCGCGATAAGGAAACTCTGGGGCGATGGTTTAGCAGCAATCAAAAAATACACTTTATTGCAGAACATGGAGTATGGCTCAAGGACCCCGATTCCGACTGGCACATGATGGAACAGATTAATAACGACTGGAAAAACTCTGTATTTCCGATTCTGGAATACTACCTTGATCAGACACCTAATACCTTTATAGAGGAAAAAAACTTCTCTCTTGTCTGGCATTACAGGAAGGCCGACCCCGATCTCGGAATACAGAGGTCGTGGGAATTAAAAGAGCAGCTCAGAAATCTTACCGCCAATCTCAACCTCGAAATTATGGACGGCGATAAAGTAATTGAAATTAAATATTCAGGTATTAACAAGGGCAGGGCAGCAAAAACTAAAATAGGAAATCAGATATTCGATTTTATCCTTGCTATAGGTGATGACTGGACAGATGAATATACTTTTGAAGCAATGCCGGAGGAAGCCGTTACAATCAAAGTAGGAACCAAAACAACCAAAGCCTTTCTTTATATTGAATCTGTGGATATGGTTAGAGAGCTTCTTAAAAGCTTGCCGCTTTGAACAAGCTGTGTCTGGATGTGTTATTATATAATATAAATACTAAACATATCAGACTATGAAATTAAATGTAGGAAACTACGACAGGGCTATAAGAATAATACTGGGTCTCATTATAATTGCTTTAGGCATAATATTTAAAAGCCTATTTGGTTTAATCGGACTAATACCTCTGGCAACAGGTATCTTTAGATTCTGTCCGCTTTATATGCCTTGTAAGATAAGCACCAATAGGAAACAAAAGCCTGAATAAATATTGCTTCAGAACATTTATTTCACAGCCAGTATTTATTATTTGTAATAAATAGTGATCATTGCAACTCCCCTGGTCATATCTATTTTGTTAACTCTCAGTTTCCTGATCTCATAACCGGTCAATTCCTGTAATTTCTGTTTCAGGGACTCATCACTATCGTATATATCTTCAACCTTGTCGTATATAATATCCTTTTTCTTATAAGAATGCTTACAAAGAAACATCTCCAGGAACCATGCAGGAATAACGATAAGGGTGTTAGATAGAATAATCCCGTTTAAAATATCTGCGAAGTTTACCAGCGAATTAATCATCGCAACTCCGATAACAAGAAACAGGTAGGTCATTTCTCTAACGGGAATACTTTCAGTCCTGAATCTCAGGATTCCGAAAAGGGCAAATAAGCCCAATGCAAACCCAAGTTGTACTTCAACCATCTCAAGTGCGGTACATATAAGGAAAACCACAATACCCAGAAGGAAGAATGCAAACATATACTCTGGAACCCCTTCTTTTCTGTACTCATAATACAGCAGTCTCACAAGAACAAAAAGAGTTATAATATTTAATCCAAACCTGATTAAAAACCAGGCAGTATCGCCAAGGTTAAGAGAATTAATTATTGTTGACATAATACTTAATTTTTATCAATTTCATCATTGTTATTGCACTCCTTGATTATGAGATCCAAAATATTATCTTTTTTATAAAGAGCATAGAAACTCTTTATATAATTAATTAATTCTTTTTTTACTCTTCTGTCAAGGTACTCAAAATTTCTTACCTCATTTAAGAAAAAATCCTCATAGCCCTTAAATTCATCCAGTATCTCACTAAACTCTTCTTCGGTTCTGCAGGGGCCCATATAAACTCTTTCGCTTATACTTTCAATATTATTATTGCTTGGTGCAGCATAATGAGCATTAACAAATCCTGAATAATCAAAATCGTAAGGAATAGGTATCACCTTTGTGTTAGTATAACCGGCTTTTTTTATAAACTTAAAATTATGTCCGAACTGAATAAACCAGTCACTATTACCGATCATATACTGAAAAAGAGAGATCCTGTCAATCAAAGTTGTTGCTATATCATCAAACCCTGGATTAAGCTCCTCTATTTCAATGGCATTTTCCCTGAATAAAATCCTGTCGAGTGGCTCGATCAAAAAACCATATTGTTCAAAAACAAGACCCCTTTCTCCTATATCAATATATTGCACTTTTAACAGCCTCACACGAAAGCTATAGTCTGTAACAATATTATAAAAGCGGTAAATCAGGTATTCCCTTAACAGATAAGTCTGGTAAGTCTCATTATCAAAACAATGGGTAACCATCTTTACATTATTAAGCGAATCAAGATCCGAAAAACCGAAGTGGGTATCTTTAAAATTCAGTCTTAAAGGAGGAAACTCACATGTTCTGTACCTGTAATTACCTCTTGCCCGAAGTCTAATGTTTTTATTTATTGAATCTTGCTCGTTATAATAACAGGTAAGTAAAGCATCCAAATATTCCTTATCTGGTTTGTCAGACATATATTCGGTAATATCAAACCTGAGAGTCAACTCCAGTATTTCATTGTCTTCAAAAAGCTTAAATGTATTTATTACTACCTCGGGTATCTGGAAGTCATTTTCATTTACTGTAGTGTCACTTTGTGACCACAGGCTGCTCACCCCCAGAGTAACAAGAAGAGTAAGTATTAAAATATAATATCTCGGATCTATTATCATTTAAAACAGGAGTACTTAATATTATAAAACAATTCGTCGCGTTTATACTCATCATAGAAACTTTCAATATACCTCAAAACTCTTTTCTTCTGCTTTTTTCCTAATAGATCCATCTTCTCAATTTCATTATAAAATTCTTCCTTAAGATCCAGAAAAAAATCCATTAGTCTCCTGATTTCCTCATCTGTACGACAGGGTCCTATATATACTCTGTCGGTAATGTTTTCCAGATCGTAATATTCACTCCTGGGGATAGCATAATAGCAATTAACCAGGCCTGAGTAATCAAAATCGTATGGAACAGTCGCCAGTATAGAAATATCTCCTTTAGCCGGGGCGATTAATTTCAGATTATGAAGATTTGCAAGGTACCAGTCATCGTTTCCTATCATATATTGAAAAAGACACAACTTATCATAATTATCACGATTGATATAGGGTGTCCTTACAATAACATTTTCTATTTCAACAGCATTTAACCTGGCCTCCAGAACATCAAGAGGCTCTATTACTATTCCGTATCTACTCGTACTTAAATTCCTTATGCTGGTATCAATATAATTTATTTTTAGCAATCTTACGCGAAAACTTGTGTCTGTTACTACATTGTATAACTTGTATACAAGGTATTCCCTCAGAAGATATTTCTCAAAACTAATATTGTCCCTGCAATGAGTAACGAGTTTCACATTTGAGACCCCTTTAAGGTCGGCGGGCCTGTTTTCGCAGTACTTAAAATTCAGTCTTATAGGAGGAAGAACGCAAATATCAGATCTTGAATGCCCCCTGCATCTGATCCTAATATTGTTAACAATCGAATCCCGGGAAGATAAATGAAATACTAATTCTGCATCCATATATTCCTCTTTCGACTTCTGTCTCTGAAAAGCATTTATGTCAAATTTCAGGCTAGCCTCAAGAACCTCATCACTTCCAAAAAGATAAAACTCATTTTCTTCTCCTGTCTGTGCAAATAAAAAGGGGTTTAAAAAAGAAACAAAAAATAATATTGTAAATAACCTTAAAAATCTAGTTCTCATTTTTAAACTTATTATCCATTAATAATATATCTTCCGTACCTATCTGCCCGGACTCATCTTCATCTTCATCTAACCACAGGGGCTCAGGCTTTTGAGGCCCTTCCTTCCTGTACCATAAGGCCAGTATTATTCCCCAGAAAGCACCCATCATATGGGCCTCCCAGGAAATATGAATATCAACAAAAGGGAACATCCCCCATACCATCGAGCCATAAAGATAAGCAACAAGTAATGAAAGTGCCATAAGTCTGAGATACCTTCTGATAATGCCACTTACAAATAAAAAAGAAGCCAGGCTATATATCAGTCCACTGGCGCCAATATGCCATGATTCTCTTCCAAGCAGCCAGACCAGAAAACCTGTTCCGACCCATGAAACAATAATAACCCGGATTGCAATATCTGAATAGAAATAAAAAAGTGCCGACCCTAAGATTAAAATAGGCAGTGAATTATTTAACAGGTGCCCTGAATCAGCATGTATTAAAGGCGAAAGGAATATGCCCGGCACACCTTTTAATGATAGTGGCATTACCCCAAAGGTATGAAGGGAAATCCCAAATTCGTATTCCACAAACCTGATTATCCAGAGAAAAAGAATAAAAATAACTGGAAGTACCATACTTAAGAATAACCTCCTTCTTAATAACTCAAGTGTTTTATCTTCAAGAGTATTATCCATGTTCAATAAGTTATTGTAATAAAATAACCTCCGTGCTTCCTTATATTCAACACTTCTCCCGATTCAAATAACAGATACTGCCCTTTGATGCCGGAAAGAATTCCCATGGCAAGCGTCTCCTTGTCAAAGTTCAGTGATTTTACCTTTTCAGGATACTTATTCACCGGATATTTAAACTGAGTGATACTGTTATCTTCATATCTGAACATAGCAAACTCGTCGGGTAATAATTCCAGAATAAACTCTTTCTGCTGTTTGAGATCAATATCTTCTGGCTCTTCTCCCGATAACATTCTTCTCCAGTTCGTCTTATCAGAAATATGATCTTTAAGATATACCTCAATTGATCCGGCAAGATATCTATTTGGTGTACGAGCCAGTATTATAGCCGCGCTTGCCCCCTGGTCGATCCACCTTGTAGGAATCTGAGATGACCTTGTAACACCAACCTTGAGAGCAGGTGTAAGAGCCAGATAAACAAAATGATCGGTCAGACAATTATTTTCCGACCAGTTCATATCCCTGGAT
Organism: uncultured Rikenellaceae bacterium; assembly: GCA_964634565.1. Taxonomy (GTDB): domain Bacteria; phylum Bacteroidota; class Bacteroidia; order Bacteroidales; family VadinHA17; genus JAUVKT01. Next base: position 21,242 of record CAZWLP010000015.1, read on the forward strand.
ATTCCAAGGTGGGCCTGGCATTTCTCAGGATGTAAAACACACTGATCTGTCTGCGGAAGACTTATAAAACAAGAATAACAATATCCCTGGGAAAATGATTTATTGGTTTCTCTTCCACAGTGTATACAGTTAATTTTTCCCTGATATTCTATTTTAAGCTCCCTTCCTATCATTTCATTTAGCTCTATCTCACTACCCCCTACAGGAAGCCTATACTTAATATTTGACTCGCTGATATTATCCAGGTACTCTGATCTTAATTTTAATAAATTACCCCTATAATCCATGTTTAGTATAATTAATCCCTGCCCGGATACACTATCCCCGCTTTCTTTCTTATCTTATCCAGGGTATTCATCAAATCTATACTGAAAGAAAGAGGAACAATCCTGCTTTCTGTTTCACCCCTGTCAAGCCTTTCCATTACCTCAATAGCTTCCAGGTGAAAGCCCCTTGAGGGAGGATTAAATCTATAAATTTCCGGCTCCTCTCCCAATCTGTGAAGAGATGTCATCTGCGACCCATCAGGGAGTCTTCTAATTGAAATTATCCCTCTTTCACATATTAAGTCGCATCCCACTCCGGTGTCTGATTTGAGCGAGGCAAAAAGGGATGCACTTCTGCCATCTTTGTATGCAAATAGAATGTCAATATTATTATCAGCACCGGTCTTGTCAAAAGTTGCAAGAGTCTGTATGCTTTTCGGGACTCCTAAAAAAGTAAGAGCATCAATTACCGGGTAAATACCAATATCAAGAAGTGCTCCTCCACCAAGTTTAAGGTTATATATCCTATTCTCAGGTTCGTATGGAGGTTTAAATGCAAAAAAGGATCTTATCGAAATTAGTTCGCCCATATCTGGGCCTGACAACAATTCCCTGCATTTTAGGTATGATGGCTGGAAGGGTGGCCATAATGCCTCCATCAGAAAAAGACCTCTTTCCTTTGCAAGCCCGATCATCTTCATTACCTCTCTGCTGTTCAGGGCAAAAGCCTTTTCGCATAAGACAGACTTCCCTGCTTCAAGACATAATATTGTATGCTCCATATGATGTGAATGGGGTGAGGCAACATATACAATATCAACATCCGGATCGTCTGTCAACTCTTTATAGCTACCATAATATTTTTTAAAACCATGTAGGTCTGAAAATTGTTGGGCCCGCTTAATATTCCTTGACCCCACTGCATATAAAACTGCATTATCAAGTAGTTTCAAGCCCTCAGAAAAGCGATGTGCAATTTTTCCCGGTCCAAGTATCCCCCAATTATAAGACTTTTTCATATCTGCAATATAAGTATCTAAAAGTAGTAAAATTTAAAGAAAAGCGCCTAAGAGCAGGGCCTTGATTACTTCTTCTAAAAAGTAAAAACATGCTTATTCCTGAGGCAATAATTCATAGTTTACCTGATTATATTAAAAAAAATACAAAAATATTAGATGGCCATCTATCTGTATATCTGTATATTATAAAATTTATTATACATTTTTAGTACTATGTATTGCATGGTACCTATATTTTTATATATCTTTGCAATGACAAGATGCATGTAAAAGAATGTACTATATAAAACAACATTATGAAAATTACAATTAGCATTAATATTGGCGGAATTGCCTTTCATATTGATGAAGATGCGTATACAGAACTTAAGATTTACCTGCGCAGCCTCGACAGGCATTTTGCCAGGGAGGAAAGCTCAAGGGAGATTATGTCTGATATTGAATCTCGTATAGCAGAGTTACTTAAGGAGAGGATAAACGATTTTAAGCAGGTTGTTACACTACAGGATGTGCTCGATGTAATAAACATTCTTGGTACACCCGAAGATATAGGCAGCGAGGATAGCGGTGGCACTTATACCAGAATATCAAAGCCTGGTTATCACCGTATGTACCGTGACCCCGATAACAGGATTATTGCCGGTGTATGTTCAGGAATGGGTGCTTACTGGAGAATAGATCCCTGGATAGTAAGGGTTATATTTATTGTTGCCACACTACCTGGTGGTCTCGGAGCCCTCGTCTACATAGTTCTTTGGATAGTTCTTCCGGAAGCGAAAACTACCGCACAAAAAATAGAGATGAAGGGAGAGCCTGTAAACATTCATAACATAAAAGATTCTGTGAAAGATGAATTCAAAAATGTAAAACGAAATATGAATCTATAGAGGCACCTGAACCTGACATCATATTTTGAAACGAAAAACATTAGATACTATGAACGTTGAAAATAATAAAGCACAGATGAGGAAGGGTATTCTGGAATACTGCATCCTCTCGGTTATTTCAGTTAACTCCTGCTATGCCAGTGATATTATAAATCGCCTGAAGGAAGCAAAAGTGATAGTCGTTGAGGGAACTCTATACCCCTTACTTACAAGACAGAAAAATGCAGGTCTCCTAAGCTACAGGTGGGAAGAATCACTGCAGGGACCGCCCAGAAAATATTACGAGCTGACAGATGAGGGCAGGAATTATCTTGCCGAACTCGACAAGTCATGGGAAGAATTAGTTGATTCAGTTAAAATTATCCGTAAGAAATAAAAGACTATATCTGATGGAAAAAACATTAAAAATAAATATAGCCGGAGCAATATTCCAGATTGAGGACGAAGCCTTTGAGCTTCTTCGCAGCTATCTGAATGAAATAAATAAACACCTCAAAAATGCTGAAGGTGGAAATGAAATGATTGAAGATATAGAAGCAAGGATAGCTGAATTATTTCAATCGAGTCCATCATGGAAAACCGGGGTAATATCAAAAGAAGATGTTGAGGAAATAATATCAACTATGGGTAAGCCCGAAGAAATTGCAGAAGAAGCGGGGGCTGAATTCAAAGATGAAAAGAAAACCGGATCAAAACGACTTTACAGAGAAACCGATGGAGCAATAATCGGGGGAGTATGTAATGGCCTGGGGGCATATCTTAGAATAGATCCGGTCTGGATCAGGATTATATTTGTCCTGTTCACAGTTTTTTACCTTTCCGGACTGCTGGTATATATTGTATTGTGGATTGCTCTGCCAAGGGCAATAACAATCTTTCAGAAAAGAGAGCTTTATGGTGGTGAAATACCGCAAAGAGACCTTGGGAGAAAATTTAAGAAAGAGGTGAATATTGCTGCCGAAAATGTAAAAACAACAGCCAGTGAGGGAGCTGAAAAAGTAGGTGGGGTATTTAATGAAATATTCAGGGCATTCGGAAAATTCTTTATTATACTCTTCAGAATAATAATTGCCATAATTGGTGTGGCATTTATAGTTGCCGGTTTCTCTACCCTCCTCAGCTATATTATTATTGCATTCTTTCAGAGTCCTATAATTATGGGGTCATTCTTCGACACAGGTCTGTTTAATATAAACGACTTTCTTACAATACTTGCCGGTCCGGCTCTTACACCATGGCTTATTATACTCTCCAGTCTTGTAATAATCCTGCCACTGCTGGGCATGATATACTGGGGCATCAGGATGGTTTTCCAGTTCAGGGCCAAAGATCTTGTACTGAATATTTCAATGTTCATCATCTGGATTGTAAGTTGCACAGCTCTTTCGCTGATTCTTTTCAGCGAAGGAATAAGCTTCTCTCATACCGGAAGGGTCTCAGATGATATTACCCTTGAAGAATCAGGACGTATTAATCTGTATATTGATGAACAGATAAGTGAGGAGAATTATAGTAAGACTCTATCTCTTCCTGGCGACCATATTAAATTCTATCTTGATGATGATGATAACCGTATGTTCAGCACACCTATATTACAAATTTTTCATTCCGAGGAGGTAGCTCATGTACAGCTTGTAAAATATTCTTCCGGGCGAACCAGCGGACATGCCCGTCAGCAGGCCGATGATCTTATCTACAACTTTAAGATTGAAGAAAACACATTTTTACTCGACGATTATTATACAATCCCGGGTGGAACAATGTGGCCGGGGGTTAAAATAAAGATCAGATTCTACCTGCCCGAGGGATATGAAATATATATTGATGAAGAACTCGAAGACCTCTTCGAAGATTACCAGGGTAATGGAATATATTCATACGAACTGGGAGGTAAGACCTGGAAAATGACTGAAGACGGACTCGCAGAATTAAAATAATACCTGTTTTATATACCTGACCGGTAATATTGGGGGCACATGGAATTCATCAGCCATGTGTTCCCTTTTTTTGTTAATGCAATGTTATTCTTAGCTTAAGCTTTCTCTCATTGCGCATTTTATACTTTCCTTTAAAGTAAATTCATTCCTGAATAACTAATTTTATATTATTAATGCTCTAAATATCAATCTATCATACCAGACCTGCAACCAACCTACCTTATCATGAAAAAACTAATTCTACTTGTCATTGCTATTCTTATAAGCGCTTCATTCTTTGGACAGGAAGGCCTGAATAACAGAGCCGATACTCTTAGAAAAGACGCTTTGAATGTATATTTTCCCGACGCATCAAGCCATTTAAAAGAGGAAATCCCATTTATAAATTATGTAAGGGACAGGAAATTTGCTGATTTAATAATTATCTCAACGTCCCAGCAAACAGGAGCAGGAGGAAGAAGATATACTTACTTTCTGGAAGGGCAGGGAAAATATTCCAATATGAAAGATACCCTTGATTTCTCTTCAAGCCCGGACGATACCTATGAAATGATAAGGGCCAAAAGAATAAAGATGATAAAACTGGGTTTAATAAGATATGTAAGTAAAACTCCATTACATGAATTTATAAAGATCAGCTTCACAGAGCCAATGACAGAAGAAGTGTCAACAGATAAATGGGATAGCTGGGTTTTCAGCACCTCGCTCTATGGATTTGCCTTTGCAAGCGAATCAAGCGATTTTTATGACCTGTCCACCTCTGTAAGTTCTTCAAGGGTTACAAAGGATCTGAAACTTGAGCTGGATGGAAGTTATAGTGTAAACGTAAGGGAGATGAGATGGATAAACCCCGATACAGAACTGGAAGAATCTGAGACTAACCGCAGAGTATCATCCTACATGGGGGCTCTTGCGGTAAAGAGCATTAACGAGCACTGGTCGGCGGGAATAATATCAAGCATATCAAGTTCAACATTTTATAATTATACAACTCACTTTCTGTTCCAACCCGGACTGGAATATAATATATATCCCTTCTCACAGTCTACAAGCAAGCAATTCAGATTTATGTATACAATCGGACCGGTATATAATAATTATTGCGATACAACACAGTTTTTCAAAAAGAATGAGGTTGTGGGACAGCAAGGTGTTTATGCAGCATATAAAAACATTAAGAAATGGGGCGACTTCAATATTTCTACCTCGTGGGAAAATTACCTGCACGACTGGGATCTTAACAGGTTGTCGTTCTCAAGCTCTATAAGCCTGAGGGTTGCAAAAGGTCTGAGAATTAGTTTATCAGGATCTTATTCATTTATCCACGACCAGATAAATCTCAGAAAAGGCACCGCAAGTACATCAGACGTATTACTAAGCAGAAAAGAGATGTCTACAACATATTCCTACGATGTCTATGTCAGCATATCATATACCTTTGGATCAATATATAATAACGTGGTCAACCCCAGGTTTACAAAAAGAGGGGGAAACACAGTAATAATCTTCTAAGACAAAATAATAAGGGGCTAAAAGAGAAAAGATTATGACAGTTGCAGAAAAAATAATCGATTTTAATAAAAGCCTTGAATATACCGGCGAACTACCTCCGGGGATAAAGATTATGAACCCTTTTAAGGAGTCTGCTGAGGCTCAGATTATCTCCGAACAATTCTATAATAAATATTACGATGACAATAAATCCCGGCGATTTATTATAGGGATTAACCCGGGAAGGCATGGCGCCGGAATAACCGGGGTACCCTTTACCGATACCAAGAGAATGGAATCTCATTGTGGAATTAGTGTGCGCGGTTTTAAATCCCACGAGCTGTCCTCGGTATTTGTATATGATCTTATTGATGCCTTTGGAGGTCCCGATCGATTCTATAAGCTCTACTACATAAACTCAGGATGCCCACTGGGCTTTGTCAAACTTAATAGCAGGGGCCGGGAAATAAACTATAACTATTATGACGACAGAATACTCTATACCCTGGTTAAACCCTTTATGATCGATTCAATTAATAAACAAATAGCCCTGGGCCTGGATAGAGATATTGCTTACTGCCTGGGAACAGGAAAAAATTACAAATACCTATCTGAGATTAATTCTGAACAGAAATATTTCCAGGAAATCATTCCTCTTGAACATCCCAGGTATATAATGCAATATAAATCGAAAGACAAACAGAAATATATCGATAAGTTTGTTCATATTCTTGATTACTAGTTCATAATAAAGAATTACTTAAAGTATATAAAATACTTTAAGTAATATCTCTTAATTTGCATATTATCTGATTCTTATACAAAAAGGCTTGCCTGCTCGAGACAAACCCTTAAGTTGATTAACCTATATTTTAAAAAAACCTGTCTAACCTACCACCATCCATTTGCTTTATGCATATTTCTATGATGCCTTTCGAACCTGTTCCTGAATTTACCAGTTGTTAATTCTATCTCCTCCGATACTCCGTCCTTTGTTACAACGGCTATATTGTCACAGGTAACTCCATCGCCAAAATCAATTGTCATATCCTCTCCGTTCCTGCTTATTTCAATAATGCCTCCCAGAATAAACCTGCACGCCCGGTCGATATAAAGCGGTTCAATAATATTTCTTTCAAAAACAATATCATCATTTACAGTAATTGTACCTCCTCCTGTTTTATAGAATTTATTATCCGCAAATTCAGGTGTCAGGAAACCATCAATCCATTCCTTGGTGCCACTAAAATTCCTGGTAACGGAAAGTGTGTCGCCATATGTAACTGTACAATCAGTCTGATAAGACACTACCCAGTTACCATCTTCATTCTGCCCTTCATTGACATAGGTCGCTACTTTATCAATTGCTCTGTCTCCAAATACCACATCTTCATAAACCACCGTATATTCTGCGCCGGCATTTATCATCTGATCGCTAATTGTAATATAAATTATGCCTGAGCGAAGCCTTCCATTTCTGGTTAAGCATTCTTCTCCGAAATCAATTGTTATTTCCTTTGGAAAGTCTGTTCCGCTAACACTTACTTCGGCACATTCAGGAAAATTCAAATAGGGGAAATAGCGTACAATATTTGATTTAGTCTGGGGTGCCATATAGGCGCCATAAGTAGCAGCGGTAATCTCACTGCTCAGAGCATCCTCTGCTATAATATATGCAACTTCGTCTTCTGCAATTGTAATACCTGTATCAACCGGGATTTCATTCTGACAAGCTGTAATAAGTACTGCCAGTATAATTCCAGATGTAAATAATAGTAAATTCTTCATAACATATAATTTTAAATTTAATCTCTGCTTTAATGCTGTTTCATAACTAAACCGCCTCACTCAATAATAACCCTACCCGGAACAGTCTCTTATTCTATTTTTATTCTGAGAAAAAGAAACCGGGAGACAAATTTTCTCCCGGTTATATCTCCATATTTGAAGCCACCTGTAAGGAACCATGAATAATTACCTATATAAGTCCATAATCAAAAGATATCAGGAGAATAAACAGGCAACAACACCTCAATCTGTAAAGGGAATGGAGACATATTATAATAATATCGATTGCTGTTAAATACACCGCACAGCAACAATGAGACCCTACCTGCTGATAAAATAAAAAACTAGAAAGAGAAATTCAAAAATATTGTAAAGGTTCGTGGCACTGCCTCTGCATGGAGGTTTATCGAGCTTGTCTGGTTAGCAGGTATCATTACAAAATTAGAATATTTAATATTCTCTGTATTAAAGATATTCAACACAGATATACCTGCGTCAAACAGATACTTTTTCCTCTTGAATTTATAAACAACAGAAGCATCAAACCTGCTGTATGGAGATTCTGAGATATTTTCTGTAACAAACAGTGTTCTTTCAGGGAAACCAGAACCATAAACATAATTCCCCGAAATATATACCGGATTAAAATCAAGTATTGTAGCAAGTTTCAATTCGTGCCTCTGATCGTGCAGGGCAGGTAAATAGTCACTAAAAAGTGTATATGGGAAAAATTCTTCCGTTTTACTGAGTGTATAAGCCAACCATGCCGTATGACCTGCAAACTGCTTTTTTATAAAGAAATCCATTCCTTTACTTCGGCTGTCGCCTGTATAGATTGTTCTGAAATTCTTTGTTCTGACAAAGCGTGTCAGTCCGTCAGTGGTTTTATAAAAACCTTCTATACTTATAAGAAAATCACCTTTTGAATAGCTTATACCTCCCACAAAATGCTCTGCACTCAGCACCGGAATTGATTCATTATCACAGACTGTCCACTGATATCGGTAATTACCGCTCTCATCAATAACCGAACTAAGGGCAATAAACTGATTATATCTGCCCCATGCACCGTTAATATTTATTTCTTCTCCAATTTTAAGATTGGCAGATAACCTGGGTTGAATAAATATCTTTGCAAGGTCTCTGGCATAGTCTGCTCTCAGGCCAAGCTCAACAGACAGATTTTCTCCAAGAGATATTACATCACTCAGATAGGTGTTAAATATTAATAAATCAGAAATATTACTGGAGTACTCAACATCAAAGGTATCTTCCCTGAAACTAAGATTTTCCTGTATCATACCCAGACCAAGCTTAACAGTATGCCTCCCGGTCACCGAGAAATTATTATCCAGATGCAAACCCAGTTCGCTGATAGATGTCTCAGTCAGTACATCTCTGCTAAAAAGTACCGTATCAGGCCTCATCATTCTTTCTCGTACTACTTCCCTGTACTCCTCAAACTGAGTATCAAGACCGGAATAAGCCAGGGTAATATTACTTACAGCACCCCTTCTCCACTTCTTACCGTAGAAAGCTGAAATGCCTTTTTGTAAATTTATCTCCTCTGCTTCATCGTATATAATAAGATTGTCAGATTCCTCCTTTGTGGAATAAGAAAAGTTATCAGCGCCTGAATATATACTTACAAAATAGTTATCCCCATTATTAAATCTGCCGGAATATTTAAAATTCAGGTCCCTGAAAAGATAATCCGGGTAAACATTCAAATCAACATCAGTACTCCTGTTTCCCTGATTTCTGCTTGTCAGAAAGTCAAGGTTTACATCATCATTCAGGTCATAGTAAGTCTGCCGGAAGGCCATCACAAGGGCCGATTGACTGAACAGGGGGACACTTACCATACCATTAAGTGTCATGTTATTAATATTGAAATTAACATGTGGATCGAGCGAGCTTCCATCAATTCCTGTAATATCAATAATTCCACCAACACGTTCCCCATATTCAGCTCCGAAACCTCCCTTAAGAATTTTCATGTCTTTTGCCAGGTAGGGATTTACAGCGCTGATATTATCGTTGTAGTTCCGTAATCCGAATATTGTAAATCCATCAAAAATAACCTTACTGTGTCCTTCATACGATCCCCATATTATAAGGTCGCTCGACTGCTCTCCTGCAGCCAGAATACCGGGTTGAAGTCTTAAGAGATTAAACACCGAATTATCACCATTACCTGGCAGATAACCCGACACCTTATGATTTATTCTCGACTCGCCAGGTTTTTTGCCTGCCTGTACAGAGTGCTCTATAACCGAACCCCTTACAACTATCTCTTCAATATCTATACTGGAGGGCATAAGGGGTATTTTCTTTCCGCTTCCCGCCGTAACTAAAGTATCAAAAACATAATATCCGAGATAGGATACCCTTATGTTAAAGACTGAATCTATTGAGGATTTATATGAAAAATTTCCCTTAAAATCTGTAACAAATCCATGTCCGTTAATAAGAACGTGTGAGTACGGAAGAGCCTCCCGGGTTTCCAGGTCGACAACCTGACCCGAAACATTATAGATTTTTGCGGGCTTTATTTGCACTTCCGGATAAATAATATAAATACCGTTCCTGTTTTCAAAAGTCAGGGGAAGCCCTTTCAATAATTCTGAGATGGCTTTATCAGTACTTACAAAAGAACCGGTTAAGCTGATCTTATATAAAGAAAGCTGCCTGTCATTAAATGATAGCTGAAGTTCATACCTGTCGCGTATATCAACAAGCACTTCATTTAATGGCATAGCCGACACATTAATTTTAATTTCCTGGGAGTAGATTGGCGCTACCAGAAACAGGAGTACGATTACAAATAAGAATCTACATTTATTGATACTTCTCATCCTTTGATAACAGGTATGTTTCCTCTTTGGACTTCTCAAATTTAATACCAAAGGGTTTACAGACCAAATCAAGGATAGTATCAATATCCTGTTTACGTGAAAAATTACCGGTATAGGTCAGTTTATCGTCTAAATTGTAGGTAATGATAATGCCAAATTGTCTTTCAATCTCATCAAAAACCAATTCCAGCGGTACTGATGTAAAGAAAAACTCATTATCAGTCCATGAAATTGATTGTTTTGCCTCAATACCTGAATCTGTCTTTAAACTACCTGAGTCATCAAGAACCGCTTTCTGGTTGGGAGATAATAATACTTCGGAAACATTACCCGGAGTAAAAACAGCCACCTTGCCTGTCAGGCAAATAACCTCGTATCTGCTTTCTCTTGAATATATATTAAAACTTGTTCCAAGAACAGCTGTTGATGCCATATTCGATTCCACAACAAAGTCTTTCCCCTTAACAACCTCGAAATAAGCTTCGCCCTCAAGTTTTATATCCCTTTTAAACCTCCACCACATAGGATTATATTGCACCGATGTTTCAGCATTCAGGGCCACAGACGATCCATCGGGAAGAAGCAAGTCCATGTGTTCTGCTTTACCAGTCTCAATTGTCTTAGAATAGAACCTCATAACAGATGGAATGCCAAACAAAATAATTATTGCCGCTGCAATTGCCATACGACCAAATTCTGAGCGCCTGCTTATAGTATAAACCCTGCCCTTCTCTTCAAGTTTACTTTGCATCCCGGCCCACACATCATCACTGGACTTATTCCATGGAATCTGTCCTCCCCTAAATAGCTTAAGAGGATCTTTGTCCTGGTTTTGATCTGTATTTATGCTTTTATTGGCCATTGTCTTTAAATTTGCACCCTTAACTCTTCTTTTAAATATTTCAAGGCCAGGGTCATTCTTTTCTCCACTGCCTTCACTCCGATATTAAGCCTCTCTGATATTTCACCGTACTTAAGCCCTTCTACCCTACTCATCAAAAAAACAATTCTTTGATTTTCATTCATCGTCGCAAGTGCTTCTTCGTACCTTTCTTTTAATTCGTTATACTCTGCTGTCTCATCAGGAGCCTCACTATAATAGTCAAGCTCAATAGTATTTCTGTACTTACTGTCCAATTCCTTTCTCCTGTAAGTGCTTACAAAAAGATCTCCCGCCATTTTATAAAGCAGCCCTACAATCTTTCCGTCTCTTATCTCAAAATCTTTCTCCCAAACTTTCATAAAGACATCCTGGGCTATATCGGTAGCCATATCCTGATCACCACACCTGTAGTAAATGTAACTCCTTACAGAATCAAAATTCCGATCAAATAAGCTTTTAAATTCTTCCCTGGTCAATGTACTCTCCTTTAATATCCCTAAAAATAACAAATCAAATTGTTATGCCGAACAAACTTAGAATAATTGCCTGGTGATATATCGATCTACCAGGGTATTACCCTACCCGATAAGATATAAATCTTATATCAAAAGGGTCTTTCTTATTCCTGTGCCTCCGGCACAAGGAATAAATACCCTCTCCCCTTAAGGGTCTGCAGCCTTAATGATGGATCGTCCTTAAGATACTGTCTCAGCTTCCTGATATAAACATCAAGGGTTCTGGAATTAAAAAAGGAATCATCGCCCCAGACCGCCATCAGCAGATACTTACGATCGGTTATATGATTAATGTTACTACACAATATGTTTAATACCTGTCCTTCTCGATGCGAAAGCTTAATGCTCTTATCTGCTGCCTGTAGTTCATAGGAGGATGGAGAATATCTGTAGGATCCCAGCACGATCTGCTTTTCACCTGCCAGATCCTTATTGGCTCCACCCCTCAATGCAATCTGATTGTCGATTCTGACTATCAGCTCTTCAATGCTAAAAGGCTTTCGGATATAATCCGTCCCCCCCGCCTCAAACCCTTTTACCAGATCCTGTGTCTCGGTTTTAGCGGTAAGAAATATTATTGGAAGATCACGATAGAGTCCACGAATGCTTCTGCAGAGTGTGTAACCATCTACATTGGGAAGCATTATATCTACAACACATATATCGGGTTTAAAATAATCAAAAGACGACATAACCTTTGCTCCGTCTGTTTCCCAATTCACTTCGTAGCCCTTCTTTTCAAGGGTGTCTTTTACGATTCTTCCGAGGAACTGTTCGTCTTCAATATATAGAATCCTTGTCTTCAATCCTTAAGTTTCGGTATTCTGATAGTAAATGTGCAGCCACTCTTATTATTCTTAACGTCGATAGTGCCATTGTGCATCCTGATTATCAAATATACAAAACTTAATCCCAGTCCATAACCTTTAACGTTATGTATATCATCAGTTGGAACCCTGAAGAATTTATCAAAAACTCTCTTAAGATACTGATCCGGAATTCCGGGTCCGTTATCTGAGAATCTGATTACGGCATTACCATTGTCAACAGTTAATTCAATTTTAACTTCCGGGTTCCCATTACCATATTTCAGACTATTATCAAGAAGGTTGGTAAGTACTCCCTGCATATATATCGGGTCGGCCAGTACCATAACCGATTCTTCAAAACTAAACTTCACATCAGCACCTCTCTGGTCGAGCCTGGGTCTCATCGACTCTAGAGATAAGGCAATCAGTTCTTCGAGATCCAATCTCTGCGGTCTGATAACAGAACTCTCCTGCTCAATAATTGAGTTATCGAGAACCTTGGTTATAAGCAGTTCAAGCCTCTTTATCTCTTTTGATGCCATCTCCATATACTCAAGAGAGAGAGCCCTGTCGTTTTTTATATCGAAATTACGCATCGCTTCGAGGGCGACTTTAACAGTTGAGACAGGTGTCTTCAGTTCATGAGATATATTGCTTATAAAACTGTTTCTCATCTCATTCAGGACAGCCTGTTTCCTCATACTGGTATAAGCAAGAAAAAATGCCGAAGCTGTAAGGAGTATCAGTATCAGTGCAAATAGAGTCTGTGGAAGGATCTTTCCAAAAAGGTAAGACCTGTAGTTACCTACTTCTACTGATGGCAGCAAACTGTTCCATCCCCCGACAATAATAAAACGATTATCGGAAAAAGTCTTCTCCTCCATCTTACCTGATGAAACCCAGACTGGTGTCATACCCAAACCCTCATCTTCCAGCCTTGCTTCAAATTCAGAAATAAAGATGGCCGAATCGAGCTCCATCCCTACATGCTGCATTGATCTTAAATGTACTGCAGAGCTATCATCAACATGTTGAATCACAAGCTTCACACTTCTGAGCAGCATCTCTCTCTCAAGGGTATTAAGCTCTTTCTGGCTTAAACTACCTGAATCATTGCCCGCAGTAAGATCAATTCTTACTATTGAGTTGCTGCCCAGTCCATGTGTCATAACGGTATCTCCGCCAGTACTGAAAACAACTGAATCGGTCATCATAATTGCAGCCCTGGGTTCTGAGAGATTATAAAGCGCAAGAGCAGAATCTCCCAGTGCTGGCTTAATATAGTTCTTAAGAAGAAGTGAATCCATTACTATCTCGGTCGATGCCTTATAGGTAGCATTCAGATCTCTTCGCAGCCTCTCCTTTTCGCTTCGAAACTGTCCCGACAGCCAGTATAAGATAAATCCTATAAGCATCATCTGGCTTATAAGCATTAATACTCCAATTCTTTTATGTCGTGGTGGCAATTTCATGATATGCAGTTACAAAGATAAGCACCATTCACTTTGCATATTCATTCATTAACCTTAATTAACCTTAATTTAGTTTTGCTTAACCTTTATTATTGTAACAACTCCTTACTTTTGATCCAAACAAATAATTTTAGATTATCATGAAAAAGATGTTATTAATTCCCATTGCCCTTTTGTTATTATCAGTCACACACGTAAGTGGCCAGGATATTCAGCAGGGAACTGTAATCTACGAAGACGTATCGAAGCTTGATTTCAAGCTAGAAGGAGAGATGGCTCATCTGATGAAAGATATGCCAAAGGAGAGAAGGGTTAAGCAAGTCCTCTATTTTAACCGGGAAGCCTCTGTCTACACTGCAAAAAAAGAAGATCCAAAAGATATTGCAGTGGATCAGCCAGGGATAAAAATTATGATGGGTGGCCAGGCCGAAAATATCCTCTACCTTGATCTTGCCACAAAGGAAATGACCGAACAGAAGGAGTTTATGACCAGAACTTTTCTGATAAAGGGAGAGATGCCATCTCAAGAGTGGAAAATAAGTGGTAAACAGAAAATAATATTGGACTATCCCTGTATGGAAGCTATACAGACAGACACGGCAGGCGTAGTAACAAGAGCGTGGTTTGCCCCGTCAATTCCTGTTCAGACCGGACCAGAAAAATATTCTAATCTTCCGGGAATGGTTCTGGAGGTAAATATTGACGATGGTAAAAGAACTCTGCTTGCCCAATCAATTGATTTCGACACACCTGTAAAAGAGTTTCTTACCAAACCGAAAAATGGGAAAAAAGTATCAAAGGAGGAGTTCGATAAGATAGTTGAAGAGAAGATGAAGGAGATGGGTGCTGAAGGCGCATCAGGAGGAAGTACAATTATGATAAAAATAGGACACTAGAATAATGAGATTTACACTAATATTTTTATTTATTCTTTTCTCAGGAGTTGTTTCAGCCCAATCGAACCGGCTTACAGGAGAGATACTCAGCGAAACGGGGACACCCCTGACATCTTCAACTGTTGTACTGCTTAACCCGGCAGATTCAACAATGCAATACTTCGGTATTAGCGGTACAAGCGGTCTTTTTGAGATAAAAAATATCAAATCGGGAGACTACCTTATGCAGGTAGCTTTTATCGGTTACGAAACGATCTACAGTAATATAGAAATACCATATAAAAACAATGGTGAATTTGGCCCTATTCCAATGATTCCAAAACTGGTGTCTCTTGACGAGGTAACGGTTAGGGGTGAGAGAATTCCCCTGAAGATAAAGCAGGATACCCTTGAGTACGACGCCAAGGCATTTAAGGTAAAGACAAATGGGGTTGCAGAAGATCTGTTGAAAAAACTTCCCGGGATAGAGGTTGATCGTGCAGGCAATATCAAAGCACTGGGAGAGGATGTCAATAATGTACTTGTTGACGGAAAAGAATTCTTTAGCGGTGATGCAAAAGTGGCCACAAAGAATATACCGGCGGATGCATTGGATAAGGTACAGGTCTATAATAAAAAATCCGAAGAATCTCAGTTTACTGGTATTGAGGATGGTGTGCGCAACCAGACAATAAACCTGCAACTGAATGAGGATAAAAAAGACGGAGTATTTGGAGAGCTTATGGCAGGAGGCGGCAGCGACAGTCACTACCAGGCCGGAGGTAAAGTATACAGGTTTTCAGATAAAACACAGATGGCTGCCCTTGGAATGATGAATAATGTAAACCAGTATGGTTTCTCTTTTGGTGATTATCTCAGTTTTACCGGGGGAATAGCTAAGCTGTCGCACGGTTCAGGAGGAATAACTATGGGTGGGGGCGGATTCCCGATAAATTTTGGAGAAACAGTTCCGGGATTTGCCACCTCGGGTGCAGCAGGATTTAATTTTTCCTACTCCAAAACAAAGGACAACAGGTACTACATTAGTTATCTGGGCAGTGGTTCAAAAAGAGATCTGACAGAGACAATAAAGTCGACAAACTACCGGGAACTCGACTCCTATATTACCGACGACAGAACAAAGCAGGTTCAGAGAGATACAGCCCACAATATAAACTTTGGAATCAGGCACCTTTTTAAAGAGACAAATAACATTATTGTTGATGGTGGCCTATCATTTAATACAGGATTTGTCCCACTGACATCAACGGTTAACAGTTACCTTAACGATGTTCTGCAAAACTCGATGTCAAGAGAAAGCTCAGACCTTTCAGAAAGGTTAACCGGAAATATCACCGCAACCTACCTGAAGAGGATAAACGAAGGGAAAACAATCTTTAAGATATCTGGTAATGGGTCGCTATCAAACTCCAACAGTGATACCAACTTCGAAAATTCGATCGACTATTATAACCCCCTGTTATCAGAGATAATAAGCCAGTACCAGGAGAACAGTATAAAAAACGCCTCCTATGGTGGGTCTGCCTCTTTTACTCAAAAAATCGCAGGACCCTACTTTATGGATCTCTCTCTGAAGCTCAGCAACAGTGATGAATCATTGATTAGAGAACAGGGTGATATCATTGGAAATAGTGTAATTGATACTCTTAGTCCGGAATTCTACAAAAAGAATATCTTATTCACACCGGGTATCTCAATAAGGAGATCCAGTAAAGGCTTAAGCTTCTCTGCCGGCATAGATTTTGCCACAGGAAGATACAGCACCGAGCTCTGGGAGGACTCACCGGTCGGGAAAACCTATAAATACTTACAGCCAAGATTTAACTGGCAGTATGAATATAAAACCGGACGCAGGTTAATGATGGCATACTCGACAAGAGTAAATACCCCTTCAGCTACACAGCTGATGCCTGTAGTAAATAATTTCAACTCACTGTCGCTCTTCTACGGTAACAGAGACCTTAAACCTGAGTATTCACATTCGCTTTCAGCCAACTGGTGGATCTTCGACCAGTTCTCATTTACCACTCTGCTAACCTCCGTTAGGGCATCATACACCAAAAACAAGATCAATTATGCCAGAACGGTAAACGAAAATCTCGGACAGGTGCTGAACCTGGTTAATGTCGACAGGGATTTAAGTGCCAGTGCCAATATCGATTTCTCAACCCCCATCAGGCCTCTTGGAATAAAGACAAACCTTAGCATATCAGAGCAATATAGCAAGGGGATCAATATAGTAAACGATATTGAGAACGAGGTTTCAAATATCAGTCACCGTTTCTCGCTCACATTCGATAACCGAAAAAAGGAGAAGTGGGATATCAATACAGGAGCCGGGCTCACCATTACTGACGCCTCCTACTCAATACAGGAGTCGCTCAATAATGTCTATTATGACTTTAACTGGTTTGGGGAGATCAGGTTTACCCCGGGAGAAAAACTTGATATGAATGTTACCGCTGATGTAACAAACTATACTGCTCAGAGTTTTGAGGAGTCCCAGCTTGTGCCTCTTATTGGTGCCGAGATATCCTATTTCTTTATGAAGAACAACAGGGCCGCTATTACTCTTACCGGCTTCGACCTGCTAAACAGAAATACCGGAATAACGAGAATTGCCGAGATGAACTACCTAAGGGAAAGCCAGTCGAATATTATTGGCAGGTATCTTATGCTATCATTTAAATACAGGCTAAATAAATTTGGTGGAGATACCGGTATGGATGTAAAGATTAAAAAGCATTAAGCCCGATCTTTAAAAAATAATTTATGATACATACAATGTTCTGAGAAAAGAGCGTATAATTTGAGCTATTTTGGCAGCAGATATCATATACTTATGATTAGAAAGATGTTCTGGCAGACCAAACTGCCGTACTGGGTCCCCGCCAGGGGTCCTGGCAATTAAGTCAGAACGACCATTGGTTGGTTTGAACGGGTAGCAGGGGTGCTGCCCGTTTTTTTTTGTAGCTTTATGCCTCATAATATTTTGATATGAAAACAATGGGACTTATAGGGGGCATGAGCTGGGAATCATCCCTCGAATATTACAGAATTATTAATGAAGCCGTTAAAGAGAAACTTGGAGGTCATCATTCGGCAGACTGCCTTATGTATTCGCTTGATTTTGGCCCGGTAAAGGACCTTCAATTCAAAGGAAACTGGGACAAGCTTAGCGATATGATGATAGAGGCCGGACTAAGACTAAAAAACGGTGGGGCTGAGCAGATAACAATCTGTACCAACACCATGCATATGATGGCTGATGCTGTTGAACAGGCAACAGCTTTGCCGGTAATACATATTGCTGATACTGCGGCAGAGGCTATTAAAACAAAAAACATATCAAAAGTACTGCTTCTGGGTACACGCTTTACTATGGAAGAAGATTTTTATAAGGGACGACTGGCAAAAAAACATGGGATAGAGGTACTTATACCTGACCCCGATGATGTCGATATCGTTAATGATATTATCTATAACGAGCTGGTGTTGGGATCTATACTTGAAGAATCAAAAAAAGAGTATATCAGGATAATCGAAAAAATGGTTTCAAGAGGCTCCCGGGGTGTTATCCTTGGATGTACTGAAATACCACTTCTGATAAAACAGGAGGACTGTTCAGTACCTGTATTTGACACCACTACGATTCATGCAATAAAAACAGTGGAGAAAGCCTTCGATAAATATGTAAATAAAATTTAAGATATAGATCCAATTTTTATCCCGTCGTATGTTAATTTACGTGATATAAGCAATATATAATAAAGATAATTTTTTACCACTGGCGGCGACTGACCTTTTGCAATTAGTCTTACGCCTTAAGCCTGATTGATATGAAAATAACATTTATTCAAACCGGAGGAACAATAGATAAGGATTATCCACATACAACAAAGGGATGGGCCTTCGAATTTGGAGAGCCGGCTGCAAAAAGAATCCTTGAAAAGCTCGACCCCTCATTTGAATATGATAT
>CAZWLP010000016.1:0-1075 GCA_964634565.1 uncultured Rikenellaceae bacterium
ATGTGAACTGGAGCGAGGATATGAGTAAGATAATCTTTACCAGTCCTTACCTTGGAACAACTCAAATCTTTAAACTTGATCTTAATTCTGGTGCTATAAACCAGGTAAGTAAAGGAAAATATAATTTCGGCCCCCTTCAGTTGCATGATAACATGATACTCACAGGTTTACAATCCATGGCTATGGCAAGAGAAATTGCTACTTTAGATATGGAAAGCGGATCCCTGGAGCAAATATCATATGTTAACCAGCATATTTACGACAATATTAAAATGGGCGAGACCGAGGAAAGGTATACTAAGACCCAGGATGGAAAAGATCTGCAGATGTGGATTATATATCCTCCTGACTTCGACCCCTCCAAAAAGTACCCTACCCTTCTTTATTGCAAAGGCGGTCCCCAGGGCGATCTCGGACAGGGATGGTCGTACCGATGGAACTACCAGATGATGGCTGCCAATGGTTATATTGTTGTAGCACCAAATCGTCGTGGCAACTCAGGCTTCGGGTCATACTGGAGAGAACAGATATCGGGCGATTATGGTGGTAAAAATATGCAGGACTACCTGGATGCTATAGACTATATGGCTAAAGAGCCATTTGTTGATGAAGAAAGACTTGGTGCTGTTGGAGCAAGCTATGGCGGATACTCTGTTTTCTGGCTTGCAGGTGTTCATGAAAAAAGATTTAAGGCATTTATTTCCCATTGTGGGATGTATAATATTGAAAGCTGGTATGCATCTACGGAAGAATTATGGTTCCCGAACAAGGATATTGGCGGAGCACCATGGGAAAAGCCAAAACCAATCGGATATAAGTATTCACCTCACCTGAATGTTGATAAATGGGATACACCTATATTGATTATTACAGGAGAACATGATTATAGGATACCCTATACCCAGAGTCTTGAAGCATTTACTGCAGCACAAATGAATAATGTTCCCAGCAGACTGCTCTTTTTCCATGATGGCACCCACTTTGTTACCAGGCCTCATGATGCAGTAATATGGCAGAGAGAATTTTTTGAGTGGCTGGATACCTATCTGAAATAGGACAAACGACGAAGGACGAA
>CAZWLP010000016.1:1175-30467 GCA_964634565.1 uncultured Rikenellaceae bacterium
GACGAAGGACGAAAGGCAAATAGAATTTTATAAAAGCCTTTAGTCTTTTGTCTTTTGTCTTTTGCCATTTAATAATTTCATAATCCGTTCTATTTTCTCATCCATTGGCATATATCCATCGAGCCAGTAAATCTTTTTTCCTCTTCGTTCCATGCCCCTGAACCATGTCATCTGTCGTTTGGCAAACTGATGTATGGCTGTTTCGAGTCCCGCATACATTTCTTTATAATTCATTTTGCCAGTAAGATACAGAGTCACAAATTTGTATTCAAGTCCGTAATAGATAAGGTTCTCAGCTGATAAACCTGACTTTAAAAGGGAATCTACCTCTTCTATCATTCCCTCCTCAAGTCGGGCTTTAAGTCGTTCAGATATTCTTCGTCTGCGAGAATCCCTGTCATACTTCACCCCTATTATCAGTGAGTTCAGATCCGGAAAAGAGGCTTCCTTTTTTGGATTATTCTTATAATACTCTTCTATTTCAATAGCCCTGATTGTTCTTTTGCGATTATCTGTGTCGCTTATATTATGAAGCGCACGATAAGATTCCAGTTTTGATTTAAGTTCATTTAAGCTAAGGTACTCCAGCTCTTCCCTCAGCCTCTTATCGGGTGGCACCTTAATAAGGGTATATCCGCTTACAATACTATCTATATACATGCCTGAACCACCGCATACAACTGGTAATTTCCCCCTATCTCTAATCTCAACAAAAACCCTCAGGAAATCTCTCTGGTATTCGTATACATTATATTTATAGCCCGGATCAACAATATCTATTAAGTGATAAGGCACTTGATGATTATCTATACTATAATCAGAATAGTCCTTGCCGGTTCCAATATCCATACCCCTGTACACCTGCCTGGAGTCGGCACTGATTACCTCACTTTTAAGCATCATAGCAAGCCTTGCAGCTACTGCTGTCTTTCCCGATGCTGTAGGCCCGGTTATAAGAATTAAATCGTAGTTAATAGCAGCCATAAAATAATATTGTATAAAATTAACTATTTTTACTTTCTAGATTCAGAAGCAGCTAATGGATTTTTCACTTCTATATAAAAGAGTTACCCTTCTTCTATCCAGACCCGTCAGGTTCTGGTTAGAGGTAAAAGAAGATTCTATTCCTTCCTCTGAGCTTAGAAGATCATTTTTGATACCAATACTTATTCTGGTATCCATTGCTTCTTTTGCCGGAACCTACTTATATTCATACAATTCATTATCCATAATTTACCCCTTGCTGAAAGGCCTGGAATATTTTCTTATTTTCTTTATCACAACAGAGCTTGTAGTATTCCTTCTTTCGGAGATAATCACTTACTTACTCAAGATAAGGCTTAGCGGGGAAATATATAAGCTTGTTGTATACTCATTTGCTCCTTTTATGATACTAATGATAATAAGCAGATTATTTTCATCACTTTTATTTTTGAACCTGCTTGGTATTTACGGTCTGCTAATTCTCTGGACAGGTATAGACATATTGATAGGAGGAGATAAATTATTCAGGATCAGACTTACTGCACTTATATCTTTAGCAATAATAGTGTTTTATCTTGGAGTAAGGTGGATAATCAGTGCACTGGTCGAGGGACTTTACTTTGCAATATTTGGATAAAATGGCGAGAGGAAATAACAATATTGTTATAAAGAATAAAAAGGCATCACACAACTACCTTTTTATTGATAAATACATATCTGGTATTCAGTTAACAGGAACAGAGATTAAATCTTTAAGGGCAGGAAAAGCTAATCTTATTGATTCATACTGTCATTTTCATAATGGGGAGTTGTATGTAAAAGGGATGAATATTTCTGAATATTACTGGGGAAACATAAACAATCATGAACCAGGCAGGGAAAGAAAACTGCTACTTACCCGAAGGGAGCTCACAAAACTTGAGAAAAAAGTAAGGGAAAGCGGTCTTACAATTATTGTTACAAGAGTATTTATAAATGAAAGGGGCCTTGCGAAGGCTGAGATTGCGCTAGCCAAGGGTAAAAAAGAATACGATCACCGTCAGAGCATGAAACAAAAAGATGCTGAAAGGGAGATGGACAGACGTATAAAATAGCTATTTCTCACTCAGTTTTTGTGCATCCTTTATTGATATCTGGGTGCCCTTATCAAAAGCTACAACAAAGGAATCTTCTACCCCATTGTTTTTTAATTCTTCAAGATACTCAGCTGCTTTCGTATAAGTTTTAAAAGAGCCTGACTGATATTTAAACATATTTCCCGTTTCAAGAATTCTAACACCATATTTTAATTTGCTCCCAATACGATCTTCCAGTTCGGCCTGTGAAAACCTTTGCGACGATATAGACACCTGCACCCTGAAACTTATATCGCTTATTACAGCTTTCTCAGTTACCTCCTCCATTTCAGTTTTATTCTTATGCTCAGCAATACTATCATTTATTATCAGATGCTGCTCCTGTTTATCCGGCTCTATAAATTCGATGCTCTCCACCGATGCTGATCTATCCAGTCTGATTGAAGCAGACCCGGCCAGTACAGATACTCTTTCCTTTCCTTCCAATATATAATCGAACCTTCCTGATATCGTAAATGAGCCTGCCAGCAGTTCGTCAGCCCTTGCCAGGTACTGAATTGTAACAATTTCCTTATCCGGCAGATCAAGCCATACATAATTTACCTGGTTATTGTCCCTGAAAAAGTCGGCACCGTCGCTGAACACATTCTCAACAATAAATCCCTGCGGCAGTTCGTGATAGAAACGGGCAAAGCCCTGCAGCTTCCCCTTTTCGATTATTACAGTCACAGGTACATTCTTCCCCGGGGGCCATGATTCCTGTGTTACGACATTTACAGACACCTTCTGTGCTACCACAGATAATGATAATAATAAATACAGGAAAACAGATACAAACTTCATTTTATAATAATTAGAAATTCGGACTTAGAAGGTAGGTAGAATAAAAAAGATCGAGTATCTCAACAGCGTCGACTGCTGTATCTACAACTGTAAACAGGTCCATATCTTCTTCAGATATATTTTTCTCCTTTTCAAGCATGGTTGACTTTATCCATTCAACCAGTCCCGACCAGTAATCCCTGCCTATCAATATTATCGGAAATTTTCCGATTTTTTTAGTTTGAATCAGAGTAATCGCTTCAAACAACTCATCAAAAGTACCAAAGCCACCAGGAAGAACAATAAAGCCCTGTGAATATTTCATAAACATAACTTTTCTGACAAAGAAATGATCGAATGTTATCAATTTGTCGGGATCGATATACTGGTTTGCAGACTGTTCAAAAGGAAGGTCTATATTAATACCTACGCTCTTCCCCTTTCCTCTTTTTGCACCTTTATTGGCTGCTTCCATTATACCTGGTCCGCCTCCGGTAATAACGCCATATCCATGTATAGTAAGAAGGTATGCCACTTCTTCTGCAATAGTATAATACCTGTTATCATTGGGGGTTCTTGCCGATCCGAAAATCGACACGCAGGGTCCTATTCTGGCAAGTTTTTCAAATCCCTCAACAAATTCTGAGATTATTTTAAGCACCCTCCATGAATCCATGGTATAGATTTCAGTCCATGTTTTTTGTTCAAAGGCGTCTTTTACCAGATCTTTTGGTTTTTCCATATTATTTATTAATTATGTTTATATCAATCGGGCATTTTTACAACAAAAACTACTCCCCCCGGCCAGGCGTTCAATTATTCAAATAACTGAAACTCTCATTCTGAAACATTTTTCAGATATTTCGCCATCTGGCTAAAACTCCGGATAGATATCAGTAGACTAATATACAATATAAAAGAACAAGAATAAAGCCCGTTACAACAAACAGTTATCTGCAATTCGTTTAAGACAGTTCTTTGCTTAGATAAGTTGAAGTATACCCAATATTGCTTAAAGCAAGTTCCCCGGGGCTTCCACAAAATAAAATCCTGCCACCATTATCTCCTCCTTCAGGTCCAATATCAATAATATGGTCGGCATTCTTAATAACATCCATATTATGCTCAATAATAATAACTGTATTACCTCTGTCAACAAGACTGTTTAGTACCTGGAGTAAAACACGAACATCTTCGAAATGAAGGCCAGTGGTAGGTTCATCAAGTATATACAGCGTTTTACCGGTATCCCTTCTGGCCAGTTCGGAAGCCAGTTTTACCCTCTGCGATTCTCCTCCTGACAGTGTGGTTGAAGGCTGTCCCAGTCTGATATATCCAAGTCCCACATCCTGCAGGGTCTTTAACTTATTATAAATTGAAGGTATTTTATCAAATAATTCTACTGCCCTGTTAATACTGAGATTTAAAACATCGCTGATGCTCTTACCCTTATATTTTACTTCGAGTGTCTCCCTGTTATATCTCGCACCATTACAGTCGGTACATAGGACATGAACATCGGGAAGAAAATTCATTTCTATAGTCTTTAGCCCGGCCCCCTGGCAGCCTTCGCATCTTCCACCCTTCACATTAAAGGAGAAGCGGCTGGCTTTAAAACCCCTTATCTTTGCCTCCGTTGTCTGCTCAAATAACTTTCTTATATCGGTAAAAACACCTGTATAAGTAGCCGGGTTAGATCTGGGTGTACGACCGATGGGACTCTGGTCGACCTCAATAATCTTATCAATATTTTCTATACCTGAAATACTATCGTATGGAAGTGCCATCTTTCCTGAGCGGTGCAACCTGGATGCAATTGCCGGATGGAGGGTCTGGTTTATCAGGGATGATTTTCCGCTCCCCGAAACTCCGCTTATACAAATCATCTTTCCAAGCGGAAAATCAACAGTTACATCTTTTAAGTTATGCCCCCTGGCACCCTTGATTGTAAGTATTTTACCATTGCCCCTGTCTCTTCTTTCAGGGAGTTCAATTCGCCTATGGCCTGAGAGGTAAGAACCTGTAAGAGAATTGGCTTTCATTATTTCCCGGGGTGTTCCTTCTGCAACAAGATATCCTCCCAGCCTGCCTGCATGCGGACCCATATCAACTACATGGTCGGCCGACATAATCATTTCCCTGTCGTGCTCCACAACAATAACTGAATTACCTGAATCTTTTAATTTTCTTAATGATCCGATCAATCTCTTATTGTCGCGCTGATGAAGTCCTATACTTGGCTCATCGAGAATATAAAGCACATTTATCAGTCTTGAGCCAACCTGGGTTGCCAGTCTTATCCTCTGACTCTCTCCACCTGAAAGAGTTCTTGCTCCTCTGTTAAGTGATAAATAATCAAGTCCCACATCCATCAGAAAACCCAATCTGGATTTTATTTCCTTTATTATTTCACTGCCAATCAATCTCTGCCGTTCGCTTAAATCTGATTCTACACTTTCAAAAAAGCCGGTCAGTTTCCTGATATCCATCGTGGCAAGGTCGCCAATTGTCCTGTTGGCAATTTTAAAATGAAGCGCCTCCTTTTTAAGGCGTGTTCCCTTACATTCGGGGCAGCTTGTATAACGTATATAGTT
Organism: uncultured Rikenellaceae bacterium; assembly: GCA_964634565.1. GTDB lineage: Bacteria > Bacteroidota > Bacteroidia > Bacteroidales > VadinHA17 > JAUVKT01. The sequence goes on from CAZWLP010000016.1 coordinate 6,652, forward strand.
TGTTTTAGGCTTATTGCCATTCTTCTGCCCGTTTATTGTTTCCTGATTACCAACATAGTTAACAACGCCCTCAAAGGTCAGGAAGTAATTTGATGTCAGACCTAAAGGGGTATTAGATAGTTTAAGTACCTCATCCGAGCCGTACAGTATCTTATTAAGGGCCTCTTCGGGGATATTTTTTACAGGAGTACTAAGACTAAACTTATATTTCTCAGCAATAGCTTCAAGCTGCCAGAAGATCCACATATTCCGGTACTTACCAATAGGCTCAAGGGCTCCGTCACGAATACTCAGGTTAGAATCGGGGATTAATTTCTTTACATCAACTTCGGACACCCTTCCCAGTCCGTTACACTTCGGGCAAGCTCCCTGCGGGGAATTGAAACTAAAGCTATGAGGTGCAGGCTCATTATATGAAATTCCTGATTTAGGGCACATCAGATGACGACTGTAATAGCTGGGTTCGCCACCATCAGCCTCCTGCACCATCATCACACCTTCACCCTGGTCGAGTGCAAAAAGAACTGAATCGAGAAGTCTTTTATCCTTAACTTTTGAAGGAATAAATTTATCAACTACCAGTTCAATATAATGAGTCTTATACCTGTCGAGTTTCATACCAGGTTCCAGGTCTCTAATCTCGCCGTTTATCCTTACATGCAGGAAGCCCTTTCTCCTGAGTTGTTCAAAAAGTTCCTTATAATGACCTTTTCGGCCTTTAACAAGAGGAGCAAGAAAATACACCCTGGCTGATCCGTGCCTTTCCTTAACAAGTTCCACTATCTGATTATCGGAATACTTTACCATCTTATCACCAGTAACGTAGGAATAAGCATCTGCCGCCCTGGCATATAAGAGACGGAGGTAATCGTAAATTTCAGTTATTGTACCGACTGTCGACCTTGGATTCTTATTTGTAGTCTTTTGCTCAATAGATATAACAGGACTCAGCCCGGATATCTTATCAACATCAGGCCTTTCCATTCCACCCATAAATTGCCTTGCATAGGCTGAGAAAGTTTCAAGATATCTGCGCTGGCCTTCGGCATAGATAGTATCAAATGCCAGCGAGGATTTACCACTACCGCTCAGACCAGTAATAACAACAAGCTTGTCGCGGGGTATAAGCACATCTATATTCTTCAAATTGTGCACCCTGGCCCCAATTACACTTATCTTATCGTCGTATAGTGATTTTTCTGCTCCCACTTATTGTCGTCATTGATTATCACTATATGCGCTTTCCCTTGCTCCGTCTACAGGTACCTTTATAAAATATTCTTTCCCTGAGTCATTTTTGAGAAAAGGTTGACGTAACCAGGGATTAAATGCTTTCAGTATCTTATAGTTAGTATCATACTTTTTTGCAAATTCCGCAAAGCTGCTAACTGAAGTATCGACACGAACAATATCATACTCTATAGGTGGATAAAGATGATCTTCCGATATATTAAAACCATAAGCTACAGGATTAGAGAAGATAGTTTTAAAAGATAGTATCCTGAAAATATAACGTGATGTTTCTTCGGGAAGTAATAAATTGTAATAATCGCTTTCCCCCTGAATGGATATTTGCTTATCAATACCATTAGGACCCCTGTTGTACGATGCAGCAACCATTGTCCAGTTTCCGTATCTCTCGTAAGATTTCAGAAAATATTTACAGGCAGCAACAGTAGATTTCTCAAGATGATATCTTTCGTCAACTTCGTTATTTATCTCAAGTCCGTATTCCTTACCTGTTGCCTCCATAAACTGCCAGAAACCTGTTGCCTCAGCGGGTGAAACCACGTTTGACAGGTCGCTTTCTGCTACTGCGATATATTTAAAATCATCTGGTATTCCATATTCTTTCAAAATAGGCTCTATTACCGGGAAATACCTGTGGGCCCGTTTGATCAATAATATTGTGGAAGAGTGACGATAAGCATTTGTATTTATCTCCCTGTCAAAACTTTCCCTGGTATCAAAATTTTCGAGAGGGACCCTTTCGCCTGCAAAGAACAGGGTATCAGGACCTTTATAAGATCTCACCTTCTGCTGGTAAATTGAATAGTCATGCCTATCTCCATTATTATTAAACCCCTGAATTACAACTACAAATAATACAAGACTAAAAAGAGAAGCAAATCCAAACAGAAGCCCTCTAATTCTATTTTTCATAAAAATCCTTATAACATTAATTATCCCGGATAAAAACCAGTTTCTTATATTTTAACAATGGAGACAAAGGTAATGTTTAGGAGGGAAATATTATACTGTCAGCAGATGATTCTGGATTGAATGCTTAATCCTTGTATTAAGAGAAAATGGTTCGTCTCAGCCTAAAATTTATAATACACACCTGAGAAAATACCAAATGCAAATGGCTTATTAGAGGCAGATAATGATCCGTCTGAATTCAGGAAGTACCTGATAGAAGGTTCCAGGTTAAGGGAGAAGTTATCATTAAGGGAATAGTTCATACTCATACCAAATGAACTTGACAGGATTATTCCCGCAAGGTCTTCCATCGATCCTATTGGTATTACCGAGCCGTCAGACACGGCATAAACCTCATTATCGAGGAGTAAACTATATGACATACCTCCCATAAGATTAAAATCAACCTTTTTATCGATAAGCTTATAGCTTAACAAAAATGGCACTTCAATATACTCGAAGTTCTGTCTGAGAGACGAACCATAGGGATTTAGTCCTGCTTTATCCGGATCAAAGTTACTTGCCGATGCAATGCTTGTAATCCTGTTTCCTGACTGATCAACCAGGTAAATATCCCTGTTAGTAGATGCTATTGTCCCTGTAGAAGTAGCAATGCCAAATATTTTACCACCCTTTGATTCTGAGAATCTGGCATAACCGGAATATGACTGAATATCAGATACCCGTCTGCCCAGTGAGGAGTAATAAATACCCGTCTGAAGACTTAACCTGTTACCTACTTCATAAACAACACTCAATCCTCCGGTGTAGGAAAGAATTGCTGACTCCTCTTTCTGCATATCTGATAAGAGATTATTATCTGCTTTCAGATTGGATGATAAATAAGTAGGTGAAATTCTTGCTCCCAGCATCCATCTGTTTTTTCCAGTAACTGCTGTTTTATTGAAATCGACACCCATCAAAACTTCTTCCGGCATTTCTACCGAGATGCTTTGATCAGTCAGATTTACATCAGATGCAAGAATATTATAAGATGATCTGTCGTAGTTAATATTGCTGGTAAGAGCTGGTGAGGCACTTAATAGTTGTACACTCCCTTGATTATCAACCCTGTCAGTTACAGAGGATAATCCGGAAATCGCTGATTTATCAATATCTGATGATACAGGGCTCACCAGTTCAGCCATAACGGGCAATTCAGTCTCCTGGTCGATAAATTCAGAAAAATCAGCAGGGACCTGCGTTTGTCCCACCATCAGCCTGTCGTTCGCCGACTCTGAGGTTCTCATTCCGATAAAGAAAGCAAGCAATCCGAGTGAAACGATGGCGGCTACTCCTGCGGCAATTCTGAAAATTAACAATGATGATCGGGGTGCAGATATCTCCGAACGGACATTATCCCAGACTTCAGGAGGAGGAAGTACCTCCAGGCTTTTTAGCCCGTCTCTGAAGACAAGGTCTATATTTCCGTCGTGCTTAACCATTAATCATTCTCTTTTTAATCCCCATATAAATTTCAACTTTCCTCTGCAAAATAGCCCTGGCCCTTGAAAGATTTGATTTGGAAGTACCTTCTGAAATTGACAGCATCTTCGCGATCTCCTTATGGGTGTATCCTTCGATCGCAAAGAGGTTAAAAACCATTCTGTACTTGGGCGGCAGTTTCATAATAAGTTCAAGAAGGTCATCTGCCTCCAGCGAAGATGTATCTGACACATTTGTATTATCAAAGCCTGCAGCCACATTACTCAGATCCTCAACCTTATTAAGGTAATAACGGTTTCGATGCTTCTCCAGAGCAGTATTCACAACTATCCGCCTCATCCATCCTTCAAAAGAACCTTCTCCACTATAAGTATGGAGGTTACAAAAAATCTTTATAAAACTCTCCTGCAAAACATCCCGGCCATCTTCATAGGACCCGGTATACTGCAGGCTGACACCATATAATTTTGCAGAATATCTCCTATAAAGAAGCTCCTGGTCTCTTTCATTACCAGCAAGACATCCTCTCAGTATTTTCTTTAGCTCCGGCAAATTATGCTCTTTTAGAACATAAATATAAAAATAATTTACCAGAGAAGCTATGCTAATCTGCAAAAGGCATACCTAAGGAATAGATGATCTGAGAATAGAATTGGTTGCGTACAATTTATCAGATATGGATTACTTCACCATATGCAGCTGCAGCAGCTTCCATAATAGCCTCTGACATAGTAGGATGAGCATGAACAGATTTAATTAACTCATGAGCTGTTGTCTCAAGTTTCCTGGCCACTACCAGTTCGCCTATCATTTCTGTAACCCCTGCACCAATCATATGAGCACCAAGCAATTCTCCATATTTTGCATCAAAAACCAGCTTAACAAAACCATCCTTTGCTCCCTCTGCCGAGGCTTTTCCGCTGGCGGTAAATGGAAATTTACCGACCTTAAGGTCAAAGCCGGCTTCTCTGGCAGCCTCCTCAGTCATACCAACTGATGCAAGCTCGGGTGAAGTATACGTACAGGCCGGAATATTACCATAATTAAGTGGTTCAACATCCATACCTGAGATTTTCTCAACACATATTATACCTTCTGCAGAAGCTACATGAGCAAGGGCAGGCCCATGAACTATATCGCCAATTGCATATATACCCTGAATATTTGTCTGGTAGTAATCGTCTACTATTACTTTACCCTTCTCTGTTGTTACGCCGAGTTCTTCAAGACCGATACCTGAAATATTGGTTTCCACTCCTACAGCTGAGAGAACTATTTCGGCTTCAAGCTCAACTATTCCCTTTTTTGTATTTACAGATACCTTGCATATTTTACCTGAAGTATCAACAGATTCTACCGATGAATCTGTCATAACTTTCATTCCGGCTTTCTTAAAAGAACGGGCAAGCTGCTTCGACACTTCTACATCCTCATTGGGAACAACATTAGGTAAAAATTCAACAAGAGTAACGTCACAACCCATTGAATTATAAAAATTGGCAAACTCACTGCCAATAGCCCCGGAACCAACAACAATCATCGATGCAGGCAGCTTTGCAAGGGTCATTGCTTCCCTGTAACCAATAATCTTTTCCCCGTCCTGTTTAAGGTTGGGTAATTCTTTTGATCTGGCCCCTGTGGCAATTATTATGGATTTAGCCGAATATATTTCCTTCTGACCCTTATTATCTACCTCTACTTCGCCTGCTGAGAGAACCTTTCCAAATCCGCTTATCACTTCAATCTTATTTTTCTTAAAGAGGTACTGGATCCCTTTGCTCATGCCCTCAGCAACAGATCTGCTCCTTGAAACAATATCAGAAAAGTTAGCATTAACTTCACCTGATATATCAATACCATAATCAGATGCATGTTTAATAAACTCAAAAACCTTGGCACTCTTAAGCAGTGATTTTGTAGGTATGCATCCCCAGTTCAGACATATCCCCCCCAATTCACTTTTTTCTATTACTGCCACATTCATTCCCAGCTGAGAGGCTCTGATAGCTGCTACATAGCCCCCAGGGCCGCTTCCGATAACAATCAGGTCATATTTCATTTTTTGATCTGTTTTTTTATTGTAATAATAATCATTTAAAACTATAACTGTTTAACCGGCACTAATGTTCTGATAAAGATGATCTATTTGTTATCCATCTCCTTATAACGAGTGCCCCCCTGCAAATAAGCCAGAAGAGAACCAGTGTGAAAATTACCGTAGCCCCGGTTGGTATATCCAGATACCATGAAGTAGCCAGGCCGGCCAGTGTTCCGACAAGCCCTGATAGTACAGCACCAAATATTACTTTCTTAAAATCCCTGGTAAATAAAAGGGCAATATTAGGTGGTATAGTAAGAAGAGAGAGCACAAGTACTACTCCTGCTATTCTTATATTTAATACAATTACGAGAGATACAAGAACAATAAGGATATACTTAAAGAGATCTACTCTCCTGGTAAATGTCCTGGCAAAAGATTCGTCGAATGATATATATAATATTGTACGGTAATAGACTGAGAAAAATATTATCAGAACAACTGTTAGTATGATAAGGGCTATCAGATCAGAATCGTCAATAGTAAGAATACTGCCGAAGAGATAGGACATAAGATTTGGAGTATAGCCAGGCGTCAGATATACAAAAATAATACCCAGAGCCATCCCAAAAGCCCATAGAAAGCCAATTGCAGAATCCTCTTTCAGGTCCTTACGCCGGGATAAAAATTCTATTCCCAGTGCTGAACCTACTCCAAATAAGGTAGCTCCGAGCACAGGATTTATTCCGAGAAAATATCCCAGACCTATGCCTCCAAAACTTGCATGTGTAATCCCCCCTGAAAGAAAAACCATTCTCCTCGACACAATATAAGTACCGGCAATACCTGCAGTTATACTACCGAATAAAGCGGCAAGTACGCTTTTTATAAGATAGTTGTATTCAAAAATATTTTCAAGCATTATTTTTATGTGATCTGGGTTATTGGTTATTAGTTAATGATTTCCCGTTTCATCTCTCCTTACGCCTTAATCCATATATCTCTGATTCTGCTTTTCGTCTTGCATCTTATTCATGCTTATCAAGAACCGTATGAGGTACATCTCCGTGTGCAATAAGCTGAATAGGACAACCATATCCCTTAAGCTGATCGTTGGTTATTTTTCCTGACTCATGATAGTTCAGTTTTTTATTTACACAGGCAAAGGACTTAACATATGCCGATATAGTTCCAACATCGTGAGAAACCATTAAAATAGTAATTGATTTGTTTAATTCTTTCAGTTTGTCGTAAAATCCCTGCTCAAAGGCTGTATCAACAAAGTTTCCCGGTTCATCAAGAAGCAACAATTTTGGGGATCCTACAAGTGCTCTTGCCAGAAATACCCTCTGTAGTTCACCACCCGACAAATTATCAAGTCTGCTGTTAAAATGTGAGCCCAGTCCCAGGTCTGTAATTATTTCCCTGGCCTTTTTTTTATCGTCTGACGTCATGCGGGCGCCCGATCGCTTTTTATGCATCAATCCTGAAAGCACAACATCCATAATAGAGAGAGGGAAAGCCTTATCACTCTCAGGCATCTGAGGAAGATAACCAATATCGGTAATATCGAGCCCGTCTTGATATTTAAGCTTACCGGAGATGGGTTTTAACAATCCCAGCATCACCTTCAAGAGAGTTGTCTTTCCTCCTCCATTGGGTCCGATTACTCCAATAAAATCTCCGGTTTTAACTGTAAGGTTAATATCCTCAAGAACAGGTTCACCATTATAACTTGCCGAAAGATTTGAAATTGTTAATATATCTTTCATTCTCAATACTATTTCGTTTGTCTTATTTCCAAGATCGCATCAGCTACATCCCTGACAGAATTTACCCAATCGTCTGATAAAGGAAATATATCCACAACACTGGCATCGATTTCTGCTGCAATTGTCTCAGCGCTTTTGCGGTTAAATTCTTTCTGAACCATTATTGTTTTTATACTGTCAGAAAGGGCTCTTTTAATTACTTCACCAAGCCAGGAGGCTGATGGATCCTTCCCCTCAAACTCAATTGGAATCTGTGTAAGATTATAGTCTCTGGCCATATAGCTTAATGCAGGATGAAATATCAGAAATGACCTGTTTGTAATATCGGAAAAAGAGTCGGTCAAATAAGAATCTGCTTCATTAATCTCACCCAGGATTTGTATATAATTTTCCTTAAAAATGGTGCTGTCCCCGGGATAATTAAGAACCAGAAAATTAAAGATATCCTTAGCAATAATTCTTGCTGAGACAGGAGACATCCAGAAATGAGGATCAACACCCTCGTAGTGATGATGATCACCATGTTTATGTTCACCGGCAGCTATCAGGTCCTGGTTTTCGGCGAGAAAAAGAGTCTTTATATCAGGATTTACCTGCATTAACTTATCCATCCATGCCTGCTCAAATCCGAGGTAGCCATTAAAAACCACCAGTTCGGAATGCTGCAGACTCCTTATAACAGATGGTGGAGGTTCGAAAGTGGCAGGGCTGGCACCAGGAGGTACTATAACATTAATATTATATTCTCCTCCCGCAATACCTTCAACAAAATACTTGAAAGGAAGTATACTGACAGTAATAACCTTTTCATTCTTATCTGATTTATTAACGCTGCACGATAGAATCTGGGAAGCGATAAGAATAATTAATGTCAGTTTAAGAGTAGTTTTTATTTTCATAACACAAATTTAATACATAACAATTAGATTACCCCAAGTGTTGTAAATGATTAAAGTAAAATTTACTTTTGGAATTCATCTAATCTGCTGAATAATGAGAAAAACCGGCGACAAATTGTCCCAGCTTATTACGAAGGATAACTCATCTATAGTTCTTCTGCACAATACAAATAGTATTGATAATGCCAGAAATATTATGATCAAGGGATTTAAATTTGAAAGCCAGTTAACATATTCTACAGACAGGATTAACCCGAAAGACCAGGTAGAAATTAACTACTTTCTTGTTGAACGAAAAGAATACGGCGACTATACTATCGTTATGGAAATAAATAAGAAGTTATTCAAACAATACAGTCAGCTGGCAGAGAGTTCAGAATTAAATCTTGAAGATATAATAACTATCGAAGAACCCTACCTGAGCGATAACGATGAGTATGTCTATCTCTTATCGCACTATTATGTAAAATGCATATTTAATAATAAAACAGGCGAAGTTTATATGAACCCTGTTTTTGATCCGGCCTTTAACAGCCCCGACTATTTAAATAATTTTAAGAGACTCACAAAATGAGTTTTGATAAAAAAGTAAATGTGGCTATAGTACAGGCCTCTCCTGTTCTATTCAACAAGAAATCAACCCTTGAAAGGTGCCTGGAACTAATTGATAAAGCTTCTCTAAAGAACCCTGACCTTATAGTCTTTCCAGAATCATTTATCCCTGCATATCCGAGGAATATGATTTTCGGTACTACTATCGGTTCACGTAGCGATAAGGGCAGGCAGATATGGGAGAAATACTTTAATAATTCGGTTGATGTGCCGGGAGAAGAAACATCCATCCTGGCTGAAGCTGCAAAAAGATCAGGTGCATTTATTTCCATGGGGATAACAGAAAGAGAAGGTAAAAGCCTCTACTGTACTCAGCTGTTTTTCTCACCTTCGGGGAAGCTCAGTGGAAAACACCGAAAGATTAAACCTACCGGAGCAGAGCGACTGGTATGGGGTGAAGGCGACGGATCCACACTTAGCACTCACAAAATAAACAATACAATAATAGGGACACTTATATGCTGGGAAAATTATATGCCTCTGGCGCGAATGGCGCTTTATAATAAGGGAGTAAATATTTACCTCGCCCCAACCGCAGATAACAGGGACTCGTGGCAGTCCACTCTAAAACATATAGCACAGGAGGGCAGATGTTTTGTTATCGCTTGCAACCAGTTTGTTCTTGCTTCGGATTATCCTGAAGATATTGCAAGCTCAGAAGGGATTAAGTCCGAAAAGATATTATCCAGGGGAGGTTCGTGTATTGTTTCACCCCTGGGAGAATATATAAAGAAACCTGTTTGGGATAAGGAAGAAATTATTTACGCTGAGCTTGATTTAAATTTAACTATCAGATCGAGCCTGGATTTCGATGCTGCCGGGCACTATAACAGACCTGACATCTTCACCTTTGATGCCACTAAGCAACCAGACACAATTATTGAAGAATAGAAGAGCATAAAAAAAGGGACTTCAGATAAGTCCCTTTATTCTTTACGGGGATTAACCGTTAATTACTTCTGATCGACAGACGGAAATTGCCGGTTGCCTCTTTGGCTGTAATCTTAAAGCTCCACTCCCCTGTTTTGCCATTGTCTTCCTCATCTACACTGAAGGATTTATTCCAGTTTACAGAACCGTACTCATCAAGAAGTACTTCAGTATAGGTCTTACCCCCGGGCATCAGTATCTGTATCCTTATCTCACCACTTTTGCATGCACCTGAAACGGAAATTGAAACCTTGGACGCACTTGATTCGACATTAAAATCAAAATCCTTTGTAAAACTTGACTCGTTGACAGTTTTCCTGAACTCCAGTGTTTCACTATCCTGCGATCCACCAAAAAAGGCAATGTTTCCATCAGGGGAGGCAAAGGTCCAGCCGGTAATACCATCACTGGTAATCACATGCATGTCTCTCTCTAAATCAGCCAGTTCAGATCTCCTGGCAGAGGCATCAATAACCCTTCCCTTATAGAGCTCCTCAATCCTTTGCTTCTCGGCCTGGGCTTTCTTTATCTCATCATCTTTCTGTTTCTTTATCATCTCTTCCTGCTTCTTAATTTCAGTTTCGGATTTCTGGGCCTTAAGCCCTGCTTCCGCAGCAAAAAAGAATACAAGAATGGATAATAAAATAGTAACCTGTTTTTTCATAACTTTATGTTTTAGTTTTGCTTATATTATTTACTTATCCAGTTCAAAAATAACACCATAATCAGTCTGATATTGTTAATACCGGGTTAAAGCAAGGTTAACACTACTTATGAAGTCTGTTTTTTACTAGTTTTGATCCCAATCGTACAACTAATGAAGAAGTACAAAACATTCCTGCCAGTTGCAGCCGCTCTAATACTATTTTCTATGGCGCAATTTTTTATTGTACGCCAGATATGGTTGCAGAAAGATGAGGTATTTAAGTTGAAATACAGGGCAGGGTCGCAGGAAGCCATTGATAACATGATGATTAAGTCGGGAGACTCTGGCTTCGACTATGCATATTTCATGATAGATTATATTTCAAAATCACATATCGATAATAGCAGAATGATATTTTCGAAAGAAGATAGCATTAAATTCAAAAATGCGGTAAGGACAAACATCACTAAAATACTTACAGATGATGAAGTACTATCGAGCTATCTGAGTAATCACTTCGATAATCTTGGTTTAGACAAAGACTTTAAGCAAATAATATTTGTAAACGACTTTTATCTTATCGACTATTATGATAAGATACATATATATCAGGCATCTAAACAGGAAATAAAAAAGCAAAAATCCCTGGGTCACGTTCTTGTTAACTCCTTCTCGAGTGAAGGGAACAACTACAAGCTTACATTCGACTACTATATTGATATGGCCAATAAGAGAAAGATAATCCTGAGAGATATTGGAATAACACTGCTTGGAAGCTTCGCAAGTTTAATGATTCTTGCAGCCATATTTATTGGCACTCTTCGTAATTATCTGGAAGAAAAAAGATTATCAAATCTCAAGACCGATTTTATCAATAATATGACCCATGAACTTAAAACCCCACTTTCAACAATTACAGTGGCGGGCAAAACTCTTAAACTCAAAGAGATTTTAAACGACAAAGAAAAAATTCTTGATACGGCGCAACTTATTGGTAAACAATCTGTTCACCTTAATAAGCTTATTAATCTTATCCTTGAAATAAGCATGTGGGAAAGAAGTCAGTTCCAGGTCGATAAGAAGGAAACAGATATTGAAGAATTGCTAAAAGAAATTTCAGAGGGCTTCAGAAATGGCTGTGGCGAAAATTGTAACTTTATTGAGAAGTACGATTTAAAAGGACTGACTGCCGAGATAGATATCGTTTATTTTACCACCATGATCAATAACCTCTTGCATAATGCAGTAAAATATTCGGGTGAGTCACCTACAGTAACTATTGATGCAAAAGGAAATAATGTCCTGAAAATCAATATTTCTGATAATGGAATGGGGATAAGCAAAATTGACCAGAAACACATTTTTGAAAAATTCTATCGTGTTACAACAGGTAATATTCACAAGACAAAAGGTCTGGGCTTAGGCCTATATTATGTAAAAAAGATCGCCGAGGCACATGGAGGCGATGTAAAAGTAAGCAGCAAAAAGGGTAAGGGAAGCGTCTTTACTATAATAATACCTCTAAAATAAACCAGAACTATGAAGATACTAATTGCAGAAGATGATATTGATTTCGGCAACATACTTTCGCAGTATGTATCAATCAGCGGGTTTGATGTCAACCTTACCCGCACAGGGAAGGAAGCCTGGGAAAAATATTCTGAATCGAAACCGGATATTTGTGTACTTGATGTTATGATGCCTGAGATGGACGGCTTTACCCTGGCCGAAAAAATTAAGCATACTGACCCTGATATGCCATTATTATTCCTCACAGCAAAGAGTCTTAAGGAGGATATCGTAAAAGGGCTGAAACTGGGTGCCGACGATTATATAACCAAACCATTCGATCCCGAAGTACTTATTCTCAGGATAAATAATATTCTGAAAAGAGTATATTCAACCGTAAATGATGAATACTCAATTTCATCAACTACCTTAAACTTTAATACTCTTGAGCTGAACTGTGTTTCCAGCACTGAAAAGCTTACTCTTAAGGAAGCACAGCTTTTGAGGTACCTTATAGCAAATAAGAATAACATCTTAAAAAGAGACGATATCCTGACAGAAATATGGGGTGAGGATGATTATTTCCTTGGCCGAAGCATGGACGTGTTTATCAGTCGGCTCAGAAAATACCTTTCACCCGATAAAGGTATTGAGTTAAGAACAATCCGGGGAACAGGATTTATTCTTGAAGAAGTGAATTAAATTATGAATTATGATTTGTTAAATCATAATTCATAATTCATCTATTCTTTTATCAGCTCGTACCCAAGATCAAAGTCTTTGTCAATAGCCGGCACACCTTCTTTCATCCACTTTGGCTGAGGCGCATCCTTAAGGTAGTGATTAAAGAACTGCGACATTCTTATCTGGAAATCCTTCTTATTCTTAAATTGCTGGGGCCAGTGAGGCTCTCCGGTATAATTAAGCATCCAGACAGGCTTCTGAAGCCGGCGAAGTGCTACAAAATATTCTATACCCTGATACCATGGAACATGGCCATCTGCATCATTTGCCATAATCAGAATAGGTGTTGTAACCTTATCCATGGTAAAGAGTGGTGAATTCTCAAGGTACTTCAGAGGAGCTTCCCATATAGTTGCCCCTATACGGCTTTGAGTATGCTCATACTGGAAGGATCTGTTTAAGCCCGACCACCACCTTATACCTCCGTAGGCACTGAACATATTAACAACCGGTGCGCCCGATTCTATAGCAGCAAAAAGGTCTGTTCTGGTTGCCAGGTAGGCTACCTGGTATCCGCCCCAGCTATGACCCTGTGCCCCTATCTTTTTGCTGTCGATAAAGCCCTCTTCAATAAGTGAAGTAATACCCGGCATAACACAATTAAAGGCACTCTCTCCAGGATATCCATCTTCATAATATACGTCAGGATTAAATATCACATAACCATTACTTGTATAATAATGATAACCAATTGTTGATCTGCCCAGTTCAGGTACCCGGTGGTCATATAAACCCTGAGAACTCTTCTCATAAAAATTCACGATCATAGGGTATTTCTTTGCTGGATCGAAGTTTTCGGGTTTATAAAGCAGGCCCTGCAGCTTTCTGCCGTCGAGTGAAGTCCAGCTATAAATCTCTGCACTACCCCACAGGTAATCTGCTTGCTGAGGATTGGCATTACTTATTTTAGTACTCTTCTTGAATTTTAAATCTGTAACAAGAAGATCCGGGAACATCTTAAAGGTGCTTTTCGAATATACTATCGTACTGGCATCGGCTGCCTTCTGTGGCCTCGATAACGAGTAAGGCCCACCAATCAGTTTTTCGGGAGCAGATGATCCGTCAATCTTAAAGGTATAATACGAAGATTCTCTTGTTATTTCATTATGTCCGCTAAGTAAAATTTGATCATCCTTCTTAATTGATCTTTCTTCCCTATCGAACTGTACACGCGTATATGTCGTGTGAGTGCTCCTTCCGTTTCTGGTAATATTTACCGGTACGCTTTTGTTATCAAGATCCAGTCTCCAGATATCATACCTGTCGTTAACCAGCAAGGCCTCATCATTCTCAAGCCAGCCTGTTGGCTCATAAGGGTTTGCATAATTAGGGACATCATTTAATTCATCTGCAGCAGAAAGAGTCTCAGGACTGCTAAGTCTATATTCTTTCCCTTCAGCTATATTGTAAGAATAGAATGAAGCATCAATATAATTATACCATGCAAGATATTTCCCGGCGGGGGAAGCCTGTACATCTGCACGAATATCTTTCTTGACTAAGATCCTCTCTCCACTGTTTACCTTAATAAGGTATATATCGTAATGCCGAGGACTCCCCTCCCACATAGACTGAAGCTCGTAAGGCACATTTGAAAGACCCAGTGCATATTCACAATCGCCTTTATTTAAAATACTTACCTCAGGTATTTCAAGAGTTTCCAGTTGTGTTATATTTCCAGTTTCAATATTGTAAGAGGCCAGATAAGCCTTTCTAAGGTCCCTGTTTTTATTAAGCACCTGCACAGTATGCATCTCACCTTCGGTACCGTGCCATATATCTACATTGGGATACTCATCCTCAAGTCTCATTGTATCCTTTTCAGGTTGTTCAGGTGCGGTGCCAAAAAACAATTTTGTCATATCATCGCTAAACTTCAATCTTTCATTCTCACTAATAATCCAATTATCGGGAACACCTTTACTAGTGCCTGAAATCTTCTTTTCTGCAAGATTTGCGCCCTTCCATAGATAAAGTTCATATAGGCTGTTTTTAGCCTCATCCTTAAGCAGGAAGGCTCCCGACCCTCCGTCCTCGCTAATCATAAGCTGCTTGTATTCACCCTTGCTCTTATTTAGAGCCAAGAGGTCTTTCGATTCAATATCATATCTGTATAAACCTTCGGCAAAGTCATTATCATCACCCGTTGATACAAAAATCAAAACTCCCCTATCCTCAGCAAAAATAAAGTCCTTAACAAAAGGCCAGCTGATTTCCTGCTCACTCTGAAGGTTTCTTAGTACCAGAGTATATCCGTTCTTGTCTGATTCCTTCTTTGCCTTCTTCTCAGGCTCAGCATTAACTTCAGCATTTCCATCGGCAGTAGCTTCTGCTACAGTGGAAGTCTTTGACTTATAAGCAATAAAGCCCGACCAGCTATCAGGCAGCTTATATTCGACTACATCATTTACCTCAAAGAGCGTCTCCCCGCCTATATTATAAATAGCCAGTTTATCTCCGGGCATATCATCCTTTTTTGTCTTTTTTAGCTTCAGTTCACGGCTTGTTTCAAGAGAGGGGACCCTTTTAAAAATCAGAAATTTTGAATCCTTACTGAAGTCAATATCTGTTGCACATTCAAACTTATTCTTTATCTCACCTTTTGAAGAATAGAGATAAATATCACTATCGCCTCTCCATGGCTCTAGCTTATAGGAAATAAACATTCCATCATCAGATATTACTGTTTCTGTAATCCTGTTCCATTTTTCAATAGCATCATGATCGAGAGGTTTTTTCTTAACCTGTGCTGATAAAGATGAAACAATAACTATCAACAGGAGAGAAATCAAAATTCTTTTTTTCATAACAGGAAATTTATTTTTTGGAGTTTTATAATAATAGCATACTAAAGCACAAGATATATACTATAGCAATAAAAAAAAACCCTGGCACTACATGTCAGGGTCTCTTTTAACAATGTTTAATATCTTATTTCTCAGAGAGAAGTCTTTCAACCTCTGTTTTGAGGTTTTCTCCTCTAAGTCCTTTTGCAATTATTTTACCCTCAGCATCTATAAGGAAGTTGGCAGGTATTGAGTTTACAGCATATAGTTTAGCTGCGCTATTACTCCATCCTCCCAGGTCAGAAACATGTGTCCATGTAAGCTGATCATCACTTATAGCTTTTAACCATGCATCTTTATCATTGTCAAGTGAAACACCCAGTACATCGAACCCGGCCTTATGAAACTCATTATATACTGCTACCACATTGGGATTTTCTCTTCTGCACGGTCCGCACCATGCAGCCCAAAAGTCGATTAATAATAAGCTATAACCTTCTATTTCTGAGAGTGAGACAGCATTACCATCAACATCATTCATAGTAAAATCCGGGGCTACCTGTCCTATTTCAACTTTTTTAAGAGTCTCGACCCTTGCTCTTAGTTCTTTTATTATATTATTTGCATCAAGGGATGAATCCAGAATATCAAGGTAGGCTTCGAGCTGGTGAGCATCCAGACTATAAGAAATTGATCTGATTACCACCGGAGCAACAACTGATGCCGGGTTAGTTTTAATAAAGTCGAGCTGGTAAGCCTCAATCTCTTTTTCCTGCATTTCTCTCTCCTCGGATATTTTCTCTGCGAGCTCGGTATCTCCTTCCTCCATGGCAGACCTGTACTGCTGGTAAAGAGAGGATGTCTTCTCAAATAAGGGCTTAATTCCATCGTTATAAGCTACAAACTGCTGATGTGTATCTGATCCTACAACACTGGCATTATAAACTGAATCGATGTTCCCGGTTATCATAATCTCTGAATTTTCAAGAAAGAAACCCAGAGATCCTCTCTTTCCCTCAACAGAAAGATAGAACATTGAAGGAGTCTCAACACTACCTTTCTCAAATTCAAATGAGCCGTTAACGATAAGTGCTGAGTCGACCTTAGCAAGGCTGCCGTCGATATATTCCTGTAAATAAACGAGTTCACCATTTGCGCCCTCAAGATTTCCCTTCAGGACATACTGCTCGTTCGTAGAACATGAAACCATTATTAAAATGGTTAGTATTGGCAATAATAAATTCTTCATACTTTTAAATGTTTTATTTTAAATCAAATATAGTTAATAACACTTCCCGTTTTCTTTTGAAAAGTACTTATTCAACACCCTGCAAGCTGCTAAATATGATGTTATTTTTTTTTCTATCAGCATCTGCTCCAGCTCGGGTAACAGTTTTTCAATATCCGGATTCTTATAAAAGGAGTTGCGAAGTGTCTCGCTTATAGTTTCATGCATCCTGTAAACAGCCTGTTGTTGCCTCCATTTATCAAAGTATCCATTTTCGCCGCTTATAGAAATGTAGTCATTAATTATTGCCCAGACATTATCTATGCCGGTAGCTTCCAGGGCGCTGCATGTTGTTACCTTTGGTTTCCACCCGGGTTTATGCTCAGGAAAAAAATAAAGGGCATTTTGAAACTCCACTCTTGTAGTTTCTGCTCTGTGAATATTATTTCCATCGGCCTTATTGATAGCAATTGCATCGGCCATTTCCATAATACCTCTTTTAATACCCTGGAGTTCATCACCTGCCCCCGATATCATTAACAGAAGAAAAAAGTCTACCATTGAATGAACAAGGGTTTCAGATTGTCCGACCCCGACAGTCTCAACAAAGATTGTATCAAATCCTGCCGCCTCACACAGTATAATTGATTCGCGGGTTTTCCTGGCTACTCCTCCGAGGGATCCGGCCGAAGGTGATGGACGAATAAAAGCATTAGGATCGGAAGCAAGACTTTCCATCCTGGTTTTATCCCCGAGAATACTTCCATGCGATCGTTCGCTGCTGGGGTCGATAGCCAGCACTGCCAGCTTGCGTCCCAGTCCGGTTATTCTCTTACCAAGCGTTTCTATAAAAGTGCTCTTCCCGGCTCCGGGAACGCCTGTTATTCCAATCCTGATAGAGTTTCCACTATAGGGCAGGCAACGTTCAATAATTTGCTGGGCCTCTTCATAATGGTCCTGGCGAGAGCTCTCAACCAGGGTTATGGCCTTACTCAGGAAGGTAATATTTCCTTCCAGGATTTTAGATGAAAATTCCCCGGCAGAAAAACTTTTTCTTTTCTGATTTTTAATCCTTTTAACTACTTCAGGATTTACACTTGGTGGCTGATCAACACCCCTGCTGACAGAAAGTGCACTCCCTTTAATTTTCTCCTTTTTCTCCCTGCCCATATATTCTATTTACCAGGGTCATTAACCTCTCCTGAAATTATCAGGTTTACCTGGCTGTGCTTTGGATCATTGGTAGTTACAACAACTACCTTATGCTGTTTGCCCTTTCTTGCGCCGGCATCAAAAACTGCTTCAATCTTACTCTCTTCACCCGGCTTAATTACAGTATTGGGAGGCGTTACTGTTGTACAACCACATGTAGTCCTTATTTTGCGTATTATCAGATCACTTTTACCGGTGTTTTTAAAAATAAACTGAGCATTAGCCTTCTCACGCTGGTTTATCTTTCCAAAATCGAATGTCGTTGATGCAAAGCTTGCAACAGGAGCATTCTCCAGTTCTTCACTGGTCATTGAGGCAAAATCCTCAGTCAGGTTAGCAGAAACAACCAGATAAAGATTCGTTATTGTTTCATCATTAACCTTAATTCTGATCAGGTCGTTAACATATCCCCAATCATCTTTAAGCTCGCTGTCATAAACTCCTTCGATAATACCTTTTTCTCCTGCTTTAAGCACCTCTGGCTTAGCCTTTATTGAAAGATGAGGCGGAACCCGTTCAAAACCGAGTTTTACATCCTTGTCTGAAACATTGATTATTTCCATAACGCGGATCTTCTTCTCTCCCCTTATCACGTTAGTAAAGGCCAGGTGATTACTTTTAAATCTTAGCTGATCGCCCACAGGATACCTGTATATCTCTTCTGTTGTCAGCACCCTTGGCTCAACGTCACCTTCAATAATAAGCACGGTAACCTTTGATTTGCCATTCGAATAAACTGTTGCCGTCTTCTTAAATTTATTGGGCCTGTTCCTGGGATCGTAAGTTACTTTCACAAAGCCCTTTTCACCTGGCTTAACAGGCTTCTTTGTCCATTCCGGAGTTGTGCAACCACACGATGCAACCACCCTGGTTACAAGGAGATCGGAGCTGCCTTCATTAACAAATACAAATTCGTATGTTTGCGGTCCGGCTTCTTCCTTAAATTTTCCAAAGTCATGCTTTGTATTTTCAAATTTGATTACAGGACCTTCATCCTGGGCAAAAGTAAGAGCTGATACTAAAATCAGTGCTGTAAAAAACAATATCCTCTTCATATCATCCAAATGTTAAAAACAAATTAATTATAATGAATTGATAGACTTCATACAGGTGCAATTAGTTGCATCATTTCGCATTTAATCTGCACCGGCTGTCTTTTCTGATTACGAACCAAAATTAATAAAGTTTATCCTTTTTACATATTTTATATCATAATATCTTAGCTTTGTTCTGATGAGATTCAAATTGGAATAAAATTTGAGGGAAAATTGCTCCAGAGGATAAAGAATTTGACTAACAAAACCAGATATATTATTGTTCTGCTGTTAATACTGTTGGCCTCTAACAGTGTTTTCGGACAGTTTTATAATGGATTACAGATGACCTTTGGGAAAAATCGTATACAATATTACGATTTTTACTGGTCGTACTACCGCTTTGATGAATTCGATTGCTATTTCAATGAATATGGGAAAGAACTGGCTCAGTACACCTCCAATTTTGCCGAAAATAAAATAGCTGAGATTGAGGATTATTTCGACTACTTCTTTGAAAAGCGCCTTATCTTTATAGTATATAACAAACAGGCCGAATTCAAGCAGTCTAATATGGGGCTTGTAAGCGGACAGGAAGACTATAATGTCGGGGGCTTCAGCAGAACAATAAAAAATAAGGTGATGCTTTATTATGAAGGCGATCACAGTAGTTATGAAAGGCAGATATCAGCCAGCATTACCGAGGCAATAATTAATGAAATGCTTCATGATGCCGAGCAGAAAGACAGAATATCTGGCAGCTCAAAGATCACACTTCCCGACTGGTATCTTAAAGGTTTGATTAACTATGTTTCATTCGGATGGGATGAAGAAACAGAAAACAGGGTAAGAGACGGAATAGTTTCGGGCCGATATAAGAAACTTAATAATCTTGAGGATGATGATGCTGTTTACGCCGGACAATCATTCTGGAGATATATAGCAAAAACCTACGGAGATCCGATTATTCCTAATGTAATCTACCTGACTAAGGTCTATAAAAATGTTGAAGACGGACTGCTGTATGTTCTGGGCATGAAGCTCAAAGATCTGCAGGATGAGTGGCGGGAATATTATACCGATTACTATAGCCGTATGGATGAGTACTCGGAAGATATACCTGCTTCCGACAGGATTATTAAATCCAGGAAGAAGCAGATTATACAGGATGTAAAGATCAGTCCTGATCAACGATATATTGCCTATGTAAGCTATAACTCCGGAAAACGGAAGATCCATCTCTACGATAATACAACAGGGAAGATAAAGACCATATTTTCTGCCGAACCAAAATACAATCAGAAGGCCGACCTTACTTACCCGGTAATTGACTGGCACCCGGGGGGAAAGATTCTTACTTTTATTAATGAAGAAAAGGGAGATCTGAAAATTTATTTCCAGAGAATAGAAGAAAAGAAACCTGAAAGCAGAAACCTTCTGTACTTTGACAAAGTGCTGAGCTTCGACTATTCTCCATCAGGCAACAGGATTGTCTTATCTGCGGTAAAAAACGGATCTACAGATATTTATGTTCATACTATTGCTTCAGGAACAAACGAACAAATCACCAATGATGTTGCCGACGATCTTAATCCACGATATATCAGGAATGAAAAAAATAGTATTATATTTTCTTCAAACAGGAAAAATGATACAATAGACCTGCCCTTTAATGCAACTGAAAAGCTTAATCCTGAAAACGATCTTTTTACTTATAATCTCGACAAAGACAGCAAGGTGCTCACCAGGCTATCTGAAGAAGGCTTCTCAGACAGGCAAAAACCTGTCGGCATTAGTACAGGAGAGTTTACCTACCTGGGTAATCCATCGGGGACTATTAACAGGTTTAAAGCAGAATTCGACAGCATTATAAGTTTTATAGATACAACTACTCATTACCGTTATTTTATTGAATCTAAGCCATTAACTAACTATAGTCGAAATATCCTTGATCACGATCTGTCAACAGATTCGCAGTTTGCTGAAATATCTTTCAGCGACAACCGGTACAATATTTATACAGGTAATTTAAAGGATCAGACTCCTCTAAGCAATGAATCTCTTAAGAATAGTCCCTTTGCAGAAGAAAGGATTAAGAAGATGCATAAAGCAGACAGCATAGAAACTATAAGGAAATGGCTGATTGAAGAAGATAGGAGAAGACGAGACACACTTACTAAACCGCTAATAGAATACTTTGTTTCTGATGAGCCAATAGATTTTAACCACTACATTTTTGAAATCGAAAAGGTAAACTATTATGAGGAGCAGTGGAAAAAAGATTATATGGATATTGATCTCGATACGGGCTCAATAAAGTTTCCCCTGATCAGAATATACGAGACATCATTCTATAATAATTATATTGCCAATCAGATAGATTTCAGCTTTCTTAATAACTCATATCAGGTCTATAGCGGAGGTGCTCCCTACTATAATCCGGGAATAAATATGTTAACCCAGATCGGGGCAGTAGATCTCTTCGAAAATTATAAAATAACCGGAGGATTCAGGTTTGCAGGTAACTTCGACAGTAATGAATACCTCCTTAGCATTGAAAACTTAAAGGGAAATATTGATAAGCAGATTGTATTTCATCGCCAGTCGCTGAGCTCATATAACGATACTGCATATTTCAAGATACATAGTAATAATATCTACCTTACTTTCGCAAAACCCTTTACCCCGGTTTTCGCGGTAAAGGGTACTGTCTCATACAGAAATGACAGATATATACCCCTGTCCACAGACCTGTCAACACTGAACGGAGAACAGATGACCAGGCACTGGGCCGGACTGAAAGCAGAGCTGGTTTACGACAATACCAGACAAAGGGGGGTAAATATATATTATGGTTCAAGATTTAAAATCTTTGGTGAATACTACAGGGATATTCAACTGAAGAAATCTGATATGTTCGTTCTCGGAATTGATTTCAGGCATTATCAGCAAATTCACAGAGACCTGATATGGGCCAACAGGTTCGCGGCAAGTAGTTCATTTGGCCCTACTAAATTATTGTATTACCTGGGGGGTGTAGATAACTGGATAAGCTACCTGTTTAACAATGTACCAGCATTTGATCAATCTATTCCTGTAGATCAGTATGCAAATTATGGCTTCCAGTCAATAGCCACTAATATGCGCGGCTTCAGTCAAAATGTAAGAAATGGAAATAATTTTGCCCTTATAAATAGTGAAATAAGATGGCCGGTAATACGCTATTTCTCTGGCCACCCCCTGAAGTCTAAAATTTTAAACAACTTCCAGGTGATTGCATTTGGAGATATCGGCACTGCATGGTCGGGTAATTCACCATGGACAGGTAAGAACGCCTGGGATATAGAGGAATTTGTAAACGGACCTGTAAAGGTTACTCTTGATTCCAACCGGGATCCGGTTGTAGGAGGATTTGGATTTGGATTAAGGACCTTGCTCTTCGGCTATTTTATTCGGGCAGACTGGGCATGGGGTGTTGAAAACTCAATTATCCTTCCCCGGATCTTTTACCTATCTTTCAGTCTCGACTTTTAGTTTATTTCATATGAGCGGATTATTATCTGACATAGCCAGACTATCAAAGCAGTATCAGAGCGAAACAGTAAAAATTCGCAGACATATACACAACTACCCTGAACTTTCATATAAAGAATTCTCTACCTCTGAATATATAAGGAGGAAACTTGAAGATATTGGGCTCACAGATATAAGAAATATTGCTGGCACAGGGATAATTGCCCATCTTAAAGGACAAAAAGAGGGATCCGTAAAAATTATTTTAAGGGCCGAACTGGATGCTCTGCCAATTGAAGAGCCAGGACACCTGCCATTCGCCAGTAAAAATAAAGGTCTTATGCATGCCTGCGGACACGACAGCCATATGGCAATGTTATTAACTTCAGCGAGGGTACTTTTTGAATTACAAAATTCATTTGGGGGAGATATATATTTTCTTTTTCAGCCCGGAGAAGAACTTGCACCCGGTGGCGCTTCCCTGGTAATGCAAGATGGAATCTTGCAGGAAATAAATCCATCTGCCATAATTGCACAGCATGTCTTACCTGAATTGGAATCGGGTAAAACAGGGTTCCGGTCAGGAAAATATATGGCCTCCAGTGATGAAATATATATTGATATTACAGGCAAGGGCGGCCATGCTGCTCTTCCCGGAAGTTCTACCGACCAGATAACTATTGCTTCTTCACTTATATGTGAGCTTAAATCTGCAGTCCGGAATCTTACAGACAATATTCCTCTGGTTCTTGGAATCGGAAAATTTATTGCAGACGGAGCCACTAATGTGATACCCGGGAAAGTGCATATTGAAGGTACACTAAGAACCTTCGACGAAACTCTCAGATTAAAGACCCACAGTTTAATAAAAAAGATCTGCAAACAATCAGAAGAAAAAGATGTGGAGGTTAAACTCGAGATCAGAAAAGGATACCCTGTTCTTATTAACGATAATAAACTTGTGGATACAGCCATTAAGGTTTCTGAAAAAGTTAATGGAAGCGATATGATTGAAATGCTTGATTTGAGGATGAGTTCTGAAGACTTTGCATTTTACTCGCAGAGTTTCCCTGTTCTATTCTACAGGCTGGGGACCCTTGCTCCGGGAGATTCGATAAAGCACCTCCACACTTCTGACTTTGATATCCACGAACCTGCTATGGAAACCGGGGTAAGAACTTTGGTGTCTATTGCCCTTGAAGTTTTAAGTTAACAGCTCAAACTTATTCCAAACTCACTCTCAAC
>CAZWLP010000016.1:30567-39914 GCA_964634565.1 uncultured Rikenellaceae bacterium
TTACAAACTCACTCTCAACATTACAAACTCACTCTCAACTTTACAAACCTTTCAAACTTTATCAACCTTTTCCCCAAAAGGTTTTTCTAATAAAAAAATAACAATAATTTTGTAATGACAATTCAATTGAATTAATAATTAATTAATACAAAAAAATGGCTTACGTAATTAGTGATGATTGTACTGCTTGTGGTACCTGTATTGATGAGTGCCCGGTTGAGGCTATCTCAGAAGGTGATATTTATGTAATTGATCCTGAGGCTTGCACAGATTGTGGTGCTTGTGCTGATGTATGTCCTGTTGAGGCTATCTCACCAGAGTAGAAGTACAATAAAAAAATTTACCCGGACTTGCATTGCAGGTCCGGGTTTTATTATGGAGAATACCTGGATAGTTCAAGTATCTGGCTTAAGTCGCCGATATCCATCAGATCAGCCAGTGACTTATCGGGATTCCTTAACATATATGATTCAACTATTCTGAATCCAATCCAGTTTGCTGCCCTTCCTGGAGATTCGCTGGTAAAATATGTAGTAAAAGGAGAATCTTCTGTTAACTTCTTTATAACCATCTGGTCTGTTGAAAATAGCAGATCGTGTTCTACAAGATACTCCCACATCTGTGCTTCATTATTTTCACAGAACGACATTTGCAGACCGGTAAATCCAAAAATTAATGAATCGGGTAATTCAGGTGTCATTAAGCGGGTAAAGTACAGCAGTCTGCCCTTATGAAGAATATTATTCAGCAGTTTTTCTCCAGCTTCTCTATCCGAAGGCATATCCCAGCTTGAGGATGCCCATCCATACATACAATCAGGAACTACTTTCTCGGGAATCATATTACTCCTCAAATAATTGTATATACCAAGCATGGTATAATACTCACTGCCGGTACCAAGGTAACGGTCAAGACTTATACCTATAACATTATCACCTACAATAATACTGTTATTAAACCCACTTATACAGGTAAAAACTGAGGGTATGGGTTCAGTGGGGAAATAGTATCGGTAATGCTTCCATGCATCTTCCAGCCCGGTCTCAATATCAGGTCTGTTATCAAAAACATCCCTGACCGAATTATAAACCTCAACATTTTGCCTGTCGGTAGCAAAAAGCACCATATTGCTGTTCCATGCTTCATCATCCGGGTCACCAATATTAATTACGTAACCCAATATTTTCATAAATTCAGGATATAATTCTTTTAATTCTTTTATTCTATCCTGCAGAACAGAAGGGTCTGTTTCAAAAAGTTTTTTTTCGAGCCTGTTTATACTGAGATCTATTTCTATATCGTTAACATTAACAACATAGCGATTCTGTCTGCATGAAGAAACTGAAAATACAAAAATTAATAATATAAGATAAACTGACTTTTTCATACAACATGGCATAATAAACAACAAAAATATACTTTTTAAAAATACTTAGATATGTAAAAATCCCTGTTTATTTGCTTAATCTCTTAATTTTGTAAAATAATATATTTTATATGAAATCAAACAGATCAAGATCGCTTGGCAAATACATACTTGTAATTTCAATGTTAACCACTTTGTCGGGGCTTGTTAAATCACAGGATATACAGTTTAGCCTTTATGCAGATCCACTTATAAGCTGGTTTTCTACAGACACCAAAGAAACAGATAACGGCGGCGTTAAACCGGGATTTAGTATCGGTCTTTCCTACGACAGGTATTTCGCGGAGAACTATGCTTTTTCTACCGGCATTTTCCTGATAAATGCAGCAGGAAAACTAAGTTATTCTGATACTATAGATATTGAATTCAAGAACAGCATTCAGGAACTTCCTGCTAACGAAGATATAACATACAAAATTCAATATATCTCTATCCCCCTGGGCCTTAAATTCAAAACAAATCAAATTGGTTATCTGACATTCTTTTCAAATATCGGACTCGACCCAAAGCTTGTAATAGCAGCAAAGGCAGATATTCCAGGGCTGGAAATAGAAGACGAGAATATTACCGAAGAACTTAACATCTTTAACCTTGGATATCACCTCGCACTTGGCGCAGAATATTCGCTGGGAGGGAATACAGCTCTGGTATTTGGCTTAAGCTATGAAAATAATTTTCTTGATATAACCAGGGATAATGAAGGACAGCCGGTTGATAAGGTGAGACATAATCTTGTAAGATTCAAACTTGGAATAAATTTCTAGGTATATAATTATGAATATTTCAGTAGCACAAATAAACTACCATGTTGGTAATTTCGAGCTTAACAGTAAGCTTATTATCGATGCTATTCACAGAGCAAAAAAAGAAGGATCTGATCTGGTCCTTTTCTCAGAATTATCACTTACAGGATATCCTCCACACGATCTTCTCGAACACAAGGACTTTATAGAAAGCTGCAATAAATATATTGATATAATTGCTGCAGAATGCACAGGTATATCCGCAATTATTGGTGCGCCAACAATTAATACAGGCGATACCGGTAAGAAACTTTTTAATTCTGCTATTGTCCTTTCCGGGGGTAAAATCTCGGCAACAATAAATAAGGGACTGCTTCCCACCTACGACATCTTCGACGAATACAGGTATTTTGAACCGGCAAAATCGTTTAAGACAATTACGATAAAAAATCTGCGTATTGCTGTTACAATATGCGAGGACCTGTGGGATGAACAGGAGTTTGATCCCGAATTCTCACCAAACAGGATGTACAGTATATCTCCCATGGATGAGCTTGCCGGGGAGAAGCCCGATTTGATCCTTAACCTGTCGGCATCTCCCTTTTCTGCAAATCGTAATAAAATGAAAAATAAAGTCTTTAAAGATAAGGCTTCAAAACATAAGCTCCCGCTAATAGTGTGTAACCAGGTGGGCGGAAATACCGAGCTTATCTTTGAAGGAGGATCGATGGTAATTAACTCCTCAGGTGAAATTTACGATACCCTGAATTTATTTGAACCAGATTTCAGAACTTACAAGCTGGAAGATATTAAAGGAACAAAGTCAGAAAGTGATCTAAGAGAAGATAACAGGATTGCCAGAATCTACGATGCACTTGTTCTTGGAACAGGCGATTATTTCTCAAAAATGAATTTTAATTCTGCAATACTCGGACTTTCAGGAGGAATAGATTCTGCGGTAAGCCTTGCCATTGCATCAGAAGCACTGGGTAAGGAGAGAGTAAGGGTGCTGCTCCTTCCATCTATGTACTCTTCACAGCACTCAATAGACGATGCAATAGCCTTAGCCGATAAGCTGGGAATTAAGTGGGATATTATTAATATTGCCGACAGCTATTATCAGACATGCAGATCTCTGGAACCACTCTTCAGCGATAAAAGCGAAGATGTAACTGAAGAAAATATCCAGGCAAGGATCAGGGCTGTATTTCTTATGGCCGTATCAAATAAATTTGGCAATATTCTTATTAATACATCAAATAAGAGTGAGGCAGCCGTTGGATACGGAACACTGTATGGAGATATGGCAGGTGGCCTTTCAATCCTGGGAGATGTATATAAGACTGATGTATACAAACTGGCTGAATATATTAACCGACATGATGAAATAATTCCTGGCAATACAATAAGTAAAGCACCCTCTGCTGAACTAAAGCCCGGCCAGAGAGATAGTGACTCGCTGCCAGATTATAATATCCTTGACTCAATACTATACCAGTATATTGAATTACAAAAACCATTAAATGAGATTTCCGGTGAGGGAATAAGCCATAAACTGGTTCTGAAAGTGATTGGCCTGATTAATACAAATGAATACAAAAGATACCAGTCTCCTCCCATTCTTAGAATCTCATCAAAAGCCTTCGGCCTTGGCAGAAGAATGCCTCTTGTTGCAAGGTATCAGCTTACTTAGACTGATTCCAGATAAGCCGTATTTCAACAGAAGATCAAAAATTTAACTTATATTAAGGAAAGTGTGTTGTATAACATATTTTCTAATAAACTGTAATAGTGACGTTTACAACGTCCTGTTAATGAATGTGTTAAAATATGTTAATTTTCAGTTTATAAACTACTTTTGTTATTTTTGTATATGTTTTTTAACACATCCCTATATAATATATGAGCTCAGTCATGACGATTAAAAACCATCACATAGAAATATGCCTGGATGGTCCCGGGTCTGTCTTTAAAGACCTATCAAAAGAAGAACAGGATGTACTGATTAAGAATCACTCCTATGCTCATTACCGCAAAGGAGAGATGATCTTTAAAGAAGGTGAAAAACCACTTGGCCTTATAAGTTTATCATCGGGAAAGGTAAAGTTATTCAAGGAAGGCGTAGGTGGAAGGGAGCAGATTCTAAGAATGGTAAGACCTGCCGGTCTTCTGGGCTACAGGTCACTTTTCGCAGGAATGAATTATTCTGCATCGGCCATCACTCTTGAAGATTCAACTATATGTATTATAGAAAGGGATACCTTCCTTAATCTTGTAAAGACGAGTCCGACCTTATCCCTTAACCTTATCAGGATGATCTCTGCAGAGCTGGGATTTTCAAACGACAGAACAGTATCTCTCACACAGAAACATATAAGAGGGCGCCTGGCTGAATCACTTATCGTACTAAAGGATACTTATGGATACGAAACTGATGGCATGACAATCAAGGCCTACCTTTCGAGGGAAGACATCGCTAACCTGTCGAATATGACAACATCTAATGCCATCCGTACTCTATCAACATTTGCTTCAGAGGAGGTAATCTCAATTGACGGCAGGAAAATAAAAATTCTGGATGGTAGTCGACTTGAAAGAATAAGCGACCTGGGATAGTTTACCTTATTCGTAAAGATATATTCGCTTAACCCTTGGAGGAATTGATGTAATTATCTCGTAGGGTATAGTGTTGCATCTCTCTGCAAGCTCATAAACAGAAATCCTGTCACCGAATATTTCGACACTATCTCCGGCAACAACGCCCAGATCAGATACGTCAGCCATAAACATATCCATGCATATCCTGCCAACAATCGGGACATAGGATGATTTAATATAAACCCTGCCATTTCCGTTCCCCATCATTCTGTTCAGTCCGTCTGCATAACCTATCGGAATAATTGCTATTTCCCTGTCTTTATCTGAACTGTCGGTAAGCCCATAGCCTACTCCCTCTCCTGCTTTTACAGTCTTTACCTGAGAGACGCTGGATCTGAATGAAAGGACATTCTTTGAATTCTTCATATCGGCTGGCACAGCACCATAAAGGCCAATCCCCAATCTTACCATATCAAAATGATATTCAGGAAATCTTATTATGCCTGCTGAATTTAGTATATGCTTAATAAAACCATATCCCAACTGGTCTTCTATCCTGCTACAGATATCCAGATACCTCCTGGCCTGTTTTCTTGTTTCAGCGTCAAGTGAAGGATCCTCCGAAGCTGCAAGGTGACTGAATACAGAAGCCACCCTGACACGGCTTTCACTTTTCAGGATTTCCAGCAGTGCCGGTATATCTCTTTCCATAAAACCCAGTCTGTGCATTCCGGAATCAATCTTAATATGAACAGGATAATCCTTCACTCCCTGGCACCTTAGCTCCCCGATAAATTTTTCAAGCAACTCAAGACTGAATATTTCGGGTTCAAGATCTTCGTCAATAACTACCTTTAAAGAAGAAGGATCAGGATTCATAACAACTATCCTCGTAGAAATACCTGCTTCGCGAAGCTGTTTTCCCTCATCAATATATGCTACTGCCAGGAAGTCTATTCCGCATCTGACAAGCCATTCCGATATCTGTCCTGGTCCGCCACCATAGGCAAAGGCCTTAACCATAGCCATAGTCATTGTTCCAGGCGAAAGCATTGATCTGAAAGTATTCAGATTATCATGCAGGTTCTTTAAATTGATCTCAAGAGTAGTAATATGAGCCTTCAGAACTAATAAGGAACTGATCTTTTCAAATTCAAATTTCCTGGCTCCCTTAAGCAGGATTAATTCATTTCTGAACATAAGCGGAGAATACCATTGCAGCATATCTTCCGTGGTCCTGAAAAACAATGTTCCTTTTTCAAAACTGGATTTCGCCTTAAAAATATCTTCACCAATACATATTGTATTGTTTACGCCCGACTTTTTAATCATCGATGCTACCTCAGAATAAATATTGGACTGGCCCCTTCTATGTTGAACAAAGTCAGAGATAATAACCCTTTTCTTTCTGCCAGTCATCTCCTTCAGGTAGTCGAGTGCAATACCCAGTGCTGCGGGATCGGAATTGTAATAATCCTCTATCAGCGTACAACCATTAATACCCTCTTTCTGTTCCATTCTCATCTCCACAGGTTTTATCTGCTCAAGATTACCTACAATAATCTTTTCTGAGACACCTATGCTTAACAGCATGGTAATTACGATTGCTGCATTCTCCACCGAAGCGCTATCTGAATATGGCAAAGCAAGCCTGAAATCTGCATTCCTGTATAAAACATTAAGTATCACCTTACCGCCGGTATCGCTAACTATCCTAAAACAGACATCAGCGTTTATGTTATCAAAGGTCCATGTGAATAATCGTTTGGATGAAAGAACTTTATCACTTTTAATTAAGCGGTCTATTTCGCCATAGCCGGGAGAATAGATTATTGTTTTGCTGTTTTCAAAGAGCACTAATTTTTCCTTTATCTTCGACTCAATATCTTTAAAATTCTCCTGATGAGCCTCACCTATATTTGTAAACACAGCTATATCGGGACAAATAATTCTTTCCAGCTTCTCTATCTCACCCGGCATCGACATACCTGCCTCAAATACCCCATATTCGTAGGAGTTATCAAGGTTAATAACCGACAGAGGTACACCTGTCTGCGAATTATAGGATCGTGGTGAACGCAAGACAGCAGATACTTTTCCCAGAATGTCAGAAAACCATTCCTTAACAATTGTTTTTCCATTACTTCCGGTAATTGCTATTACTGTACCCTTAAACCTTTTTCTCTTATTGGCAGCCAGCTTCTGGAGAGCGGCCAGGGTATTATCTGTTGCAATAAATGCTGCATCGGGACAAAGATCTGCCACCTGGCCGGGCATATATGTCTTACTTACAATAAATGCCCTGATGCCACTATTATACAGACTTACAATAAAGTTATGACCATCTGTTCTTTGCCCCTCAAGAGCAATAAAGAGTGATTCTCCCGATATCAGGGTTGCCTTACGGCTATCAATAAAATACCTTGATACAGGAATATTATCAGGGCCTGTTAATTTACCCGATACAATTTCAGATATTTCGCCTGTGGAAAAAATCACTCTATCTATTTTGAGCTATTTTGTATATTAAAACAATTGCGGCACAGAGGTTTATAAATATCCTTCTCTCCAAGAAGCACAACACTCTTTTCGTTGGCCAGCCTGAATGAATGGTTTGCCAGGTTTCCGCATTCAACACATATTGCGTGTACCTTGGTAACATATTCAGCTACCGACATTAAGCCAGGCATCGGACCAAAAGGGACCCCGGCATAATCCATATCAAGTCCGGCCACTACCACCCTGATACCCCTGTTTGCCAGTTCATTGCATACTTCGACTATCGCATTGTCAAAAAATTGTGCCTCATCTACTCCGATAACATCAACCTCATTAGCCAGAAGTAATATAGCCGACGCATTATCTACAGGTGTGCTTGAGATAGAATTCTCGTCGTGTGATACAACAAGGTTATCAGAATACCTGGTATCTATGGCAGGCTTAAAAATTTCAACTTTTAATCCGGCAATCCGGGCCCGTTTAAGCCTGCGAATCAATTCTTCGGTCTTGCCCGAGAACATTGATCCGGCAATAACCTCTATGGATCCCCGTTTATGTATTAAATCAACTGAATTCTCAAGAAAATGCATTAGGCCTATACTCTAAGAGAAGATTATGTATCTTCTCTGAAACATAATAATTAATTACCTTTGCAAGGTAAAGAAAATTGGATAGCAATTAAAATCTCCGGCATGGATTTAAAGTCAACTATCGGTATTATATTAAAAGATCTGAAGGAGGCCAGGGATATTATGGATGACCTGAAAAATTATCCCGACGTTCCCGAGATTCAAATAGAGCTTGCTAAGGCCAAATGCCGCAGTGCTGAAGAGGTACTGAAATTTTTAAGCGATAAAGATTTCTCCTTAAGGGGAAAGGAAAATAATATTATAAATAGCGCTGCCAGCGACATTCCTGAACCTGATAATGAAATCATTCCGGATAGAGATATTATCGATGTTTCAGAAATCTCATATTTTAAAAAGAATGACGATGCTCCTGAGGAGAATAAAGAAAGTGCCGACAGTAAAGATGATAACCTTAGCCTTATCGACGAGATTGTACAGCCTTCAGATAAGCCAGAAACTGAGACCAGGAAAGACGTAAAAGATCAGAAGAGAAAAATAATGGCAGATAAGTTTACACAGCAGTCGAGCATTAACGAAAGGATAGCTCACAAACGACATGACAGCGAAAGTGCTGAAGCAGGAAAACATAAACCTGTTAATAACCTTACCGAAGCGATAGGCATTAATGACAGGTTTCAATTTGTAAGGGAATTATTCAATGGAAACCATGATCTATATACATCTACCATTGAAGAGCTGAACAATGCAGCAACTATTGATGAAGCATTTGATATACTTACAGTAGCAAGTAAGTCAAACAAAGAAAGCGAAACATTTGACCTTATGCTTGACCTGGTAAAAAGAAAACTCAGAAATAAATAATATGGGTAAGCTTTATCTCGTACCTACCCCTATTGGAAACTTAAAGGATATTACTTACAGGGCAGTTGAAGTACTCCAATCGGTAGACCTCATTCTGGCCGAAGACACAAGAAAGACCGGAATCCTTCTAAAGCATTTTTCAATATCCCGGGCTATGCGATCCCATCATAAGTTCAACGAGCACAGGGAGATAGACAGAATTACCGATGATATCAAAGAAGGAAGAACTGTTGCCCTGGTTTCAGATGCCGGCACCCCGGGCATATCCGATCCCGGCTTCCTGCTTGTTAGAAAATGTATTAGCGAGGGGATAGAGATAGAAACCCTGCCCGGTCCGGTTGCCTTTGTACCGGCCCTGGTAAATTCGGGTTTGCCTTGCGATAAGTTCTGTTTTGAAGGCTTCTTACCGATAAAGAAAGGACGTACAGGCCGTATTAAGACTCTTTCAGAAGAAAAAAGAACAATTGTTTTGTACGAATCGCCCCACAGGCTGCTAAAAACACTAAAGCAATTTGCAGAGGTCGCAGGCGGGATGAGGCGCGCATCAGTAGCCAGGGAAATAAGCAAGATACATGAAGAAAACGTGCGGGGAACTCTGGATGAACTCATTACTTATTTTACAGAAAATAA
>CAZWLP010000017.1:0-39876 GCA_964634565.1 uncultured Rikenellaceae bacterium
TTAAATTTTAAATGTCTGTCACTATACTTGCCATAGAATCATCATGCGACGATACCTCAGCAGCAGTCGTAAGGGATGGCTATCTGCTTTCTAACCTTATTGCAAACCAGGATGTTCATAAAAAATATGGTGGCGTAGTACCTGAACTTGCATCCAGGGCACATCAGGTAAATATTATACCTGTTGTTGATCAGGCTATCAGGCAGGCCGGTATCTCACAGGGAGATATAGATGCAGTAGCTTTTACCAGGGGCCCCGGTTTGCTTGGATCATTGCTGGTAGGGACATCATTTGCAAAAGGTTATGCCCTCTCAAGACAAATACCTCTTATTGATGTAAATCATTTGAGGGCACATGTGCTTTCGCATTGGATAAAGCTTAAGAATGTTGAGAATAATATTCCGGATACTCCTTTTTTGTGCCTTCTTGTATCGGGTGGTCATACCCAGCTGCTCGTTGTGGATGAGAACATGAGAATAACGGAGATAGGATCAACAATTGATGATGCAGCAGGAGAGGCTTTCGATAAATGTGCCAAGGTAATGGGTTTGCCGTATCCCGGAGGTCCGCTAATTGATAAACATGCTTTAAAGGGAAACCCTGATGCTTTTCAATTTACCCGACCATCAATTTCTGATCTGGACTACAGCTTTAGTGGTTTGAAAACAAATTTTCTTTATTTTCTGAGAGATAATCTTAAAATCGATAAATCATTTATCGATAATAATATTAACGACCTCTGCGCTTCTATTCAGCATACAATTATAGATATACTTGTAGATAAACTTATAAAAGCTGTTAAAAAGACAGGAATAAAACATGTTGGAATAGCGGGAGGTGTTGCAGCAAATTCTGGCTTACGTAACAGGCTTGTAAAAGAAGGACAGGAAAGAGAATGGGTGACCTATATGCCGGAATTCAGATTTACAACCGATAATGCTGCTATGATAGCCATTACCGCCTATTATAAGTTCCTGAATCAGGATTTTAGTCATCAGGGTGTTACTCCTCTGGCAAGGTTTAGTTTATAGTGCTTACAAAATTTAAATTAATTCATTTAAGATTTTTATCTATCTCCGATTTTTATAATTTAGCAGCAAATATTATTAATGGATCAGTACAGGATTGAACCAAGAAGAAATACTCCGTTAATCCATCTTAAACCGGATGGAAATATGAAGATTAGCGGGAGATCAATTCATGAGAATGTTGCAGAGTTTTATCAGCCATCGTTTGATTGGGTTGAGGAGTACATCGTAAGTCCGCCTGATTCTACCCGCATAGATATCCAGCTGGAATATTTTAATAGTGCCAGTGCCAAGTATATTATAAAGCTCCTTCAGAAATTCAGGAAGGTGCTATTTAAAGACAAGAAGCTATATATTAACTGGTTTTATGAAGAAGGTGATGAGGATATTCTTGAAAGAGGTGAGTACTTTTCTTCGGTACTAGATGTTGATTTTAATTTCGTAGAAGTAAGCTGATTACTTATTTACCCTGACTTTTGTAAAGGTATTAGTATGCCAGTATCTGACTTTTCTGGCGACCGCGCCCCTTAATCCATATTTTGTTCTGGTATATTTCTATAACAGAGTAGGCATTTAGATCGGGAGTATCAACCATTCCTTTGAAATTTACACAATGCACAAGGTTGAAGTTGCCGTAGCCTCCCTGGTGATTATGACCGCAAAGCCATGCTATAATATGGTCATAGTCTTCAATAATACTTATTATTTCTTTGTAGTTTAGAACGTTATACAATGATTCAGGCCATATTGGATGATGAGAAAACACAATAACCTTCATTTTAAGTCTCTTTGCCTCAGAAAGTTCAGCCTTCAGCCATTCAACCTGTTCCTTCCCGATACCTCCGTTCCATTGGTAGGCGTTTTTTCCATCTTCAGCAGTAATATCCTGAATAAGCTTTTCAGCTTCTTTTCTTTTTGACTTAAATGGAGAATATGTGCTGATATCATTAGTATTGGTAATAATAAATCTGAACCCTTCTAAATCAAATGAGTAGTAGCCAGGACCGGTCTCCAATATAGAAAAAATACTCTTCTTCTCTTTTCCATCTACCTCGAAATCATGATTTCCCAAAACATGGTATACTTTTGCATATGATGAATCAAGAACAGGCAGAATATCCGGGAAGGATTCTGAATCCTTCTCAATCAGATCACCCAGGTTAATTATAAAATCTAATTCTTCGCTATTAAAATCATTCAGGGCATCCCTGAGCTTATTTATTGAATTGCTGTAGTACCTGTTACCGCTGGCCTCACATTTGCAGAACTGAACGTCGCTGATCAGTCCGAATCTAATTATTGGATCCTGTATTGATATATGATTTCCGCTGGTATAAGTGCCAGGGTCTGATATTAAGAGAAGAGATATAAAAAAAATAAAAATCCTTATCATGCCTGGTAGATTGGAGGGCATTAAAGATAAGGATTTTTATTTTTAAAGAACATTTATTCTAACCACTAACCATGTTGGTAAAACATATTTACCTAACTCAACAAATATACATACAGAGCTTTATATTTCAACTCTATCATTAATGATTTTCCTCAATACAAGTGATGATCTGGCTCATCATTTTGAGTAGAGCGCAGGCTATTCTTCAGCAACCGGATTTCCAGTTAATCCCATAAAAATTATTGTATTTGTGCTGGTCTCTCTTATTATGTAAAAAAATGGTCTGTTA
Organism: uncultured Rikenellaceae bacterium; assembly: GCA_964634565.1. Taxonomy (GTDB): domain Bacteria; phylum Bacteroidota; class Bacteroidia; order Bacteroidales; family VadinHA17; genus JAUVKT01. The sequence continues at coordinate 2,711 of CAZWLP010000017.1, forward strand.
AGTCTTAAAATATCTGATTCAGGAGGTAATGACGTGAGTTCGACCATCACCACTGTTGCCGCTGCTGCCTCAGTACCCTCTTCCTTATTATCAATAAATGTCTGGTGAAGTACCCTGCTTATTGCCAGGCCCTGGTCGGAAATATTTGAGAAATCTGCTGCTCCCGAGAATGCAACTCCCATACCCATGGTAGTAAGCACATCTTTCAGTTCAAGCTTATATTTATATTTGAACCTGGGCATATATATTTCTATTTCACGTTCATACATATCTTCTAACCATGCTGCCATGTTGGCAGCAGTAAGCAGAGGCAGTATTTCTGTAGTAGTCTTTCCCTGTGCCGGAAGAATAACATCCATTACAAAGTTGCCCTGTCCATAAGGTAGTTCTGCGATTGTAAGATCTTCATTGCTAAATATCTTATATGCAGACTCAATATGCATCATGTCTGCATTAACAACAGAACCTTGCTCCAGGTAAAAATCTTCTGCACTTGTCATATCCTTATCAAACTGGTATTTCCATTTACCGTTAAAGTAAATAGCATTAATAAGGAGCATTACCACATCTTGTGGAATATCACTTATCATATCATCAATCTTACCGTTTGTATTGTCTGATATCCAATTGTTTACCTCGTCTACGATTCCAGGGTCGTTAATATTGAACTGGCGTCCTTCAGCTTCAAAGTACTCAATAAGGGCATCAATAAAGGTTTCTTTAACAATAAGCCTGTCTTCTACCCATACCGAATTGGCGATATTCATCACAACCCTTTTATCAATGTCTGTTATTTTATTGCTAAGTGATTTATAAGAGTTATTAATCTCTTCGAGAGTGATATTATTTAATCTGAGAGCTTCCATCATAGCTTCACGTGTATCACCAGCCGCACCATTTAAGGTCATAGATAAAGCATAGGATATGCTTATCGGAGAGATCATCAGGTTTTCTGTTTCTGCTTCACTTTCAACTATTAATTTAAAAATATCAAAGCTGAACTGGTTGGATGATGTAGAAAGTGATATTTCAAGCTGTGATAATTCAATCGGTACAGGGTCGCCGGGAAGTTCTTCTGTTTTCTGCTTTTCACAAGCTGAATATGAAATTAACAGAAAAAACAATGTTAATAAGAAGAATATTTTGTTTGGTTTCATGATTTTCGGGATCTGTTTATTCTTATTTTGCCCAATAATCATGCCATGTTCCGGGTTTTAAAATGCTTCTTTACCGGGATAATGAAACTTTTGCTTTGCTATTTCTTCCGGGTAGAGAAAGAAAACAGATTCAGATCTTGCACACAGAGTATCAGTACTATCGAAGAGTTCACATTCCAGAGTAGTAAGTCTTTTATCGTTTTTAATCATCCTGGATCTTAGCAGCACTTCGCCTCTCGACAGGTAAAGGGGTTTTATATATTCTATATTCAGTGATTTTGTTACCCCTGCAGTCCCAATCTTCACACTTATGTACCAGGCCCCGACTTCATCAAGAAGAGTAGCAATTATGCCACCATGTATAACATTATTGTAACCCTGGAAGTTCTCATTTGGAGTCCATCTGGCATATACGTACTGATCATCCTCCTCAAAAGACAGCTTCAGTCCTATGGGGTTGGACGGACTGCATGCAAAACACCTATATCCTTCGGAAGGGTAGGGATTATTAATTTTTCTTTTCATTTCTGTTATTTTTTCGGGTATTTCGATAGAATGCCTGGAGGTAAGCAAGAGATACAATCAGGAACACAAGGCCAATAGAAAGCAGAAATATGAAGCTTCCAAGGGTAGGAGGGTCGTAGCCTTCTTTTACCATGCTCCATTTAATAAGGTAACCCGCCACAGCCATTGATATTACAAATATTGCCACGCCCAGATTGATATACAGCTGGGTCTTATCTAAAACCATGGAGGCCTTGTATGCTTTTGATCTTTTGAAATCAACGTATTTTGATCTTGCATGTGCGGCGGCTCTCTTTCTTGCTTCTGTTCTCCTGTACTCCTGCCATTCTCTTATCAAATCCTCCTGTGCATACTTTTTACCATTATCGTTGCGAATATACTTATCAAGGTATTCGTAAGCTTCATTAACTGCGATAAATATTTCGGTAGCATTCTCTCTTTTGTTATGATCGGGGTGATATAATCTTGCTTTCTCCCTGTATGCCTTCTTTAACTGGTTGAGTGTTGCACCTCTACTGAGCCCAAGAATCTTAAAATATTGATCTGAATTTGGTCCCTTCATCAGTATTATTTATTTCCTAAAAATAGGAAAACTTTATAGTAATTGGTATGAGTGTGATATAAGTTAGTCCGATAATGGAATTAGTTTATCGCTTTTTTATTAAGAATAAGTAAAAATAGGACTGGATTTTATATTTTTGCAGATCGAAAAGCAAGTTTATGGAGTGGAATAATGTATTATTTGCATTTGGGTTGACTATTTTTGCCGGATTGGCAACAGGTATTGGAGGAGCCATAGCTTTCTTTGCTAAAAGAACCAATACTACATTTTTATCCTATTCACTTGGTTTTTCTGCCGGAGTAATGATTTATATATCCTTTACAGAGCTTCTCGATGAAGCGTATATGATTATAAATTCTTCATTCTCAGATTCTTCTTCGGCATGGCTTACATTCGGCTTTTTTATCGGAGGATTTGGCATTGCAGCTCTGATAGATAAGATGGTGCCTTCCAGAGAAAATCCCCATGAGCTAAAGAGTATAGAACAAATGGATATTGATTGCCCGAAGCGAGGCAGAAAATTACTTCGCCTCGGAGCTTTTACAGCAATAGCTCTTGCTATTCATAATTTCCCTGAGGGCATAGCAACTTTTATGGCCGGTATATCAGATATAACTATCGGTGTGAGTATCGCAATTGCAATTGCAATACATAATATTCCCGAAGGTATTGCTGTCTCAGTACCTGTTTATTATGCAACTGGTTCCAGAAAAAAAGCCTTTACCTGGGCTGCTCTTTCCGGGCTGGCAGAACCTTTAGGTGCGGCCTTTGGATATTTTATACTCTCCTTCTTTGACAACCCCGTGGTACTGGGTTATGTATTTGCAATTGTTGCGGGTATAATGATCTATATATCCTTTGATGAACTTCTTCCTGCAGCTCATAAATATGGCAAGCATCATGTTGCCATCTATGGACTTATCAGCGGAATTATATTAATAGGAGTAAGCCTGCTTTTATTGTAGAGAATAGGTAAAAGAGCCTTACGCCTTACGCCTTCCTAAACAATCCCAGCAAAACCCATAAAAGCCATTGCCAGAAGACCTGCAACGATAAAGGCAATAGGAACACCTTTAAATGGAGTGGGTATATCGGCCAGATCAAGATGTTCTCTTATTCCTGCGAACAGAATTAAGGCCAGTCCAAAACCAATTGAGTTGGAAATAGCAAATACAACACTCTCAAGCAGGTTAAAGTCTTGCTGAACAGCCATTATTGCCACACCAAGAACAGCACAGTTAGTTGTTATCAGGGGCAGGAAAATACCAAGGGCCTGGAATAAGGAGGGACTGATCTTTTTCAGTATAATCTCAACGAGTTGTACCAGTGAAGCAATAACAAGAATAAATGTGATTGTCTGCATAAATGCAATACCGAGCTTATCAAGTATATATACCTGAATAATATAAGTAACGATGGTGGCAATTGTCATAACAAACATTACAGCCCCAGCCATTCCAATAGATGTTTCAATACGTCCTGAAACACCAATAAAAGGGCATATGCCAAGGAATTTGTTTAAGACAATATTATTTACAAATATGGCTGCTATTATGATTATCAGATATTCCATGGTCAGGCTTTTTTCTTAAGTTTATTAATAATTACAAGCAGGTATCCCAGCGCGAGAAAGGCTCCGGGCGAAAGAATAAAAATAAGGATACCATCGCCATCTATAAATTTGTAGTTAAATATCGATCCGGAACCAAGTATCTCTCTTACACCACCAAGTAACATTAAGGCAAAAGTGAAGCCAAGTCCCATCCCAAGACCATCTATTATAGATGAGAAGAGATTGTTTTTTGAAGCAAATGCTTCTGCACGACCCAGCACAACGCAGTTTACGACGATAAGAGGGATAAACAATCCCAGTGCGTCAAAAAGAGAAGGTACATAGGCCTGCATACTAAGCTCAACTATTGTTACAAATGAGGCTATTACAACAATAAAGGCAGGGATTCTGACTTTATCAGGAATGAAATTTTTAATTAGTGATACAACCAGGTTCGACATAACCAGTACAAAGGTTGTTGCCAATCCCATACCCATTCCGTTAATTGCGCTGCTTGTAACACCAAGAGTAGGACAGAGGCCAAGGAAGAGAACAAAAACAGGATTCTCCTTAATAAATCCCTTGGTGAAATTTGATATCTGATTTGTTTTACTCATTTTTCCCGCTGTTTATATAGGTTGTATATGCTCTTGATACAGCATCGCAGAATGCTCTCGAACTAATTGTTGAGGCTGTAATTGCGTCTATGTCGCCACCATCTTTGGTAACAGCAATCTGAAAATTATCCGGGTTCTTGCCCTTAAACTGGAGACTCCAATCAGACTTACGCCTGTCCATTTTATCTCCAAGTCCTGGTGTTTCGCCATGATCAAGTAATGCAACATCGTGTATTGTTCCGTCGGGTAACAGGCCAACCATAATTATTATTTCACCGCTAAACCCCATCATTGTAAAGGATTCTATAGCAGTTCCAACCAGTTTGCCGTCGACCTTTCCCGGATAAAAATACAGGGTGTCGCCATCGACTGGAATCTTATATTCCTCATCAGTAGGTACATTATTGAATTGTGGAATAACTTTTCCAATGGCATTATTCTTTTTTTCAAGCTTTGCTGCTGCAATAGGCTCTTTGGTAAGTTCATAGACTCCTCCCAGAGCAGCGGATGCTGCGAGGGTAATAACTAAAAGTGCTATTACCATATTTAATAAAGTTGATTCTTTCTTAGCCATTTTTTACCTCCTCTCCAAACCTTGATGGTTTAATATAGTTATTGATAAGTGGTGTAAAGGCATTCATTATTAGTATTGCAAACTGAACGCCTTCAGGATATGCACCAAACCTCCTTATCAGCACAGTCAGAACACCGATGCCGATACCATAGATTAGCATTCCCTTGTTAGACATTGGTGAGGTAACATAATCTGTTGCCATAAAAATTGCTCCCAGCAACAGTCCACCTGTTAGCAGGTGATAAAGTGGATCTGCATTGGCCTCAGGATTTACGAGCCATAATATTCCGGTAAAGGCAATTACTGTTGCGAGAATAGAGACAGGAATATGCCAGGTAATAATTTTCCTGATCAGTAAATATATCAGACCAAGAATTAATGCTATAGCGGCTATTTCACCCATCGATCCTCCCATATTACCCCATAAAGCCATGGTGTGACTGGGCAAAGCACTTGCAGCATCACCAGACATCAGTCCGTCTATCGGAACCTTATCATAACTCTCGTTAAGGATACTCAGGGGAGTTGCACCCGTGCTTGCGTCTGCATAACTTGTTTTAAAACCCAGGGGTTCAGGCCAGGTAGTCATCTGAACCGGGAATGAAAGGAAAAGAAATACCCTTCCAACAAGAGCGGGGTTAAATGGATTGTTTCCAAGTCCTCCGAAGGTTAGTTTTCCAATCCCTATTGCTACAAGAGAACCCAGTATAATTAGTCCGAACGGAAGATTTACCGGAAGGCAAAAAGCAAATAGCAGTCCGGTTACAATAGCCGAACCGTCTGATATAGATGGAGATTTTTTCAGCAGATATCTCTGAATAAGATATTCAAAAACCACGCATGAGATTACCGAGATGGCCGTTACTATCAGAGCAGGCCAGCCAAAAAACCAGACAGATGCCAGTAGAGCAGGCATAAGTGCTATCACCACTCCATACATCAATTTTTTGGTCGACGTATTGCTGTATTCGTGAGGTGATGGTGAAACTTTTAAGAGTCTATTCATTTGATAAAGGTTTATTCAATCTGATTACCTATTTCTGTTTTCTCTCTCTTATTATCCTGCCGACATTGGCCTTCCCCAGCCTTATATAGTCGAGGAGAGGTCTTTGGGCAGGGCATATATAACTGCATGAGCCACATTCCATACAATCCATTATTCTTTCACTTTCTGCTCTGTCAAACATGCTTTTTTCTGAAAGTGTCATAAGGAGATAGGGTTCCAGGCCGAGTGCACATGCTGCAATACATTTGCCACACCTGATACAGGGATTTATTTCCTTTCTTTTAGCTTCTTCTTCAGCAAACAGAATTATTCCTGATGTTCCTTTGGAAACAGGTATATCGAGCGTGTTAATGGCCTTGCCCATCATTGGTCCGCCATTTACTATCTTTCCTGTATTATCTGGCAGTCCTCCCGCTTCTTCAACAAGTTTAGCAGCCGGAGTTCCTATTCTTACCTGAAAGTTAGCAGGATTACTGAGATATTTACCTGTAACTGTTACCACTCGCTCAACAAGGGGCTTGTTTTTTTGTACTGCCTCATATACTGCAAAAGCAGTACCTACATTGTGTACAACAGTGCCAACATCAATAGGTAGTCCACCCGAAGGAACCTCACGGTTTATAAGTGCTTTTATCAATTGTTTTTCGCCCCCCTGAGGATACTTCACCCTGAGTGGATGAACTGATATGCCTTCAAATCCGGCAGCCAGTTCAGAAAGATGGGCGATTGCATCAGGCTTATTATTCTCAATGCCAATCATGGCCCTGACAACGCCAAGTGCCTTCATCAGGATTTTAACGCCTACCAGCATTTCTTCGCCTCGCTCAAGCATTATCCTGTGATCGGAGGTAAGGTAGGGTTCACATTCAACTCCATTGATTATCAGCACGTCACATTTCTTGCCTGGAGGTATACTGAGTTTTACATGGGAGGGGAATGTTGCGCCACCCATTCCTACTATTCCATTCTCAACACATTTTGATATTATTTCTTCAGGGCTAAGAGATATTTCTCTTTTGATCTCCTTCGATATATCAATACCTTCTTCCCAGTTATCACCATCTGTATTAATAATAATACATGTTTGTTTGTAGCCGGAAGTATCGATCACCTTATCGATCTTAAGCACAGTTCCGGAAACAGATGAATGAATATTTGTCGAAACAAAGCCCTGGCTGCGGGCAATAATCTGGCCTGCCTTAACTGTGTCGCCTTTTTCAACAAGTGGTATTGCCGGTGCACCAATATGTTGTGAAACCGGAATTATTACCTGCTCTGGCAGTGGTAGTGATTTAATAGGCGATTCAGCCGTAATCTTGTTCTCAGGTGGATGAACACCTCCTTTTGGGAATGTCTTCATATTTATTTTATTATATCTCAGCCTTTTCAGGCACTACTTCAACTTCGGGTTTTTTTGGCGGGAAATTCAATTCGTGTATTGCCCCTGTAGGACATTCTGCGAAACACTTTCTGCATAACTTACATTTATCTGAGTCAATAAAGGCCAGGTTGTTTTCTATTGTAATAGCATCAAACTTACAAACTTTCTCACATTTACCACAACCAATACAGGCAACCTTGCAAGCCTTTCTGGCAGGTCCTCCCTTATCTTCGTTTACACAGGAAACATAAATTTTCCTGTCTTTTTTGGCCTTCTTTCTCAGCTCAATAATATTTCTGGGACAGGCTTCAACACATGCTCCGCATGCCACACAATTATCGTCTATAATATGAGGAAGACCTGTTTCTTTATCCATATACATTGCTTCAAAATCGCATGCATCTACACATTCGCCAAGGCCAAGACAGCCATAGGCGCAGCCTGTCTCGCCTCCATACAGGTTATGCGCTATTGTACAGTCGGCTGCACCATCATATATCGTGGTTCTGGCCCTGAATTCAGGTGTGCCGTTACATCTTAATACGGCAACCTTCGGTTCTACTTCGGGGGCTGTTTTTCCAAGTATTTCTGCTACCCGTGCCATGGTTTCAGCTCCTCCAACCGGGCAGTTCAGTCCGTCAAAGGTCTCTGCTTTAACAAGGGCTTCAGCAAAATTGCGACATCCTGCAAATCCGCACCCTCCACAGTTGGCCGCCGGCAGAGCTTCTTCTACCTGGTCGATTCTGGGATCTTCGAATACTTTAAATTTCTGAGCAACGAAATATAGAATTACTGCAGCAATTAAGCCAAGTGAGCTTAACGAGATAATTGTAATAAGAACAGTTGAACTCATCTAATCTGCTTTTTTTATTGAGAATGAAAAACTTTTATCAATTTTCTCCCTTTGCCTGTATATTATCAGGTAATAGGGAAGGAGAGATCCGATTGCAATAATACCGGCCAATAATTCTTTAACTCCAAGAGCGGTAAGGCTTATTAAAAGAAACATTATTATAAGGAAGGGAAGCAGGTATCCAAGAAAGAGGGCCCTGAATCCCTGTGACTGCGACATTACAACGCTAACTTCTTCTCCTACAGCTACACTGATACTCGAAGTTGTATTAATAATTTTTTCTTTTGCTTCAGATACATCGCATATATTCGATGCAGCACAGCCTATGCATGCAGGATGGGATATTATCCTTACATCAACCGATTGTTCATTTACGGACTGAACAATACCTTTATGCTCGATTGTTTGTTTTTGCTGCATTTACTGCATCTAGAATCAGAGGGTCAAAATTAGTATTAGATGTGGAAAATAATATGTCGAAAATCAGTTTTTGAGGACCTTTTTACTAATTTTTAATGATTATAAATAAGCCTAGCTTATAGAACTCCAATCGTGTCTGTTTTTTTTCTGTATAGATATCCATTTCTTCAGTTTAAGATTTTCTGGAGATTTCAGTTCGGGGTCTCTGTCGATTATCTCTTCTGCAATTCTTCTGACATATTCCAGTATCTGCCCGTCGCGTGTCAGATTGGCAATTTTCAGGTCGAAGCCTATTCCGCTCTGTTGCGTACCCTCAATATCCCCCGGTCCTCTAAGTTTCAGGTCCTCCTCTGCAATTTCAAATCCGTCGTTTGTTGAAACCATAATATTGATTCTCCTGGATGCTTCGTTCGAAAGCTTATCTGAGCTCATCAGTACACAATAGGACTGTAAGGCTCCACGGCCCACTCTTCCGCGTAACTGATGAAGTTGCGACAGGCCAAAGCGTTCAGCACTTTCAATTACCATAACCGATGCATTCTGGACGTCAACGCCCACCTCGATCACTGTTGTTGCAATAAGTATTTGCGCTTCACCATTTTTAAAAAGTTTCATTGAAAACTCCTTATCTTTTGGAGTCATCTGACCATGTAAGACGCTGCAGGTATATTCCGGTGCAGGAAATTCCCGCGTTATTGCCTCAACTCCCTCTTCAAGGTTATTGTAGTCCATTTTTTCAGACTCCTTGATTAGTGGATAAACAATGTAAATTTGCTGACCGGCTTTAATCTGCTTTTTCATAAAACCAAATACCTGCAATCGGGATGACTCTGTAAAATGTACAGTTTTAATAGGTTTTCTGCCCGGAGGCATCTCGTCAATAACCGATACATCCAGATCTCCATACAGAGTCATAGCCAGTGTTCTTGGGATAGGTGTGGCAGTCATTACAAGTATATGGGGTGGAGTGGCGCTCTTTTCCCATAGCCTTGCTCTCTGTGCAACTCCAAACCTGTGTTGCTCGTCGATAATAACAAGACCGAGCCTGGTAAACTGAACTGTATCTTCAATCAGGGCATGTGTCCCGATAAGGATGTCAAGAGTGCCTTCTCTTAACATGTCAGCTATTTCATTGCGATCTGATTTCCGTGTTGATCCTGTAAGCAGGCGAACTTCTATACCCAGACCCTCAACCATCTTATTAACAGTATTGAAATGTTGATTTGATAAAATCTCTGTAGGTGCCATCATACAGGTCTGATATCCGTTATCTATAGCAATTAGCATACTCATAAGAGCAACCATTGTTTTGCCACTCCCTACATCGCCCTGCAGCAGACGGTTCATCTGCTTACCCGATCCCAGGTCCTTTCTTATCTCCTTTACTACCCTTTTTTGAGCCCCTGTAAGAGTATAGGGCAGGTTATTGTAAAAGAAATTATTGAATTTATCGCCAACTGTAGAGAATACAAAGCCAGATTGTTTTCTGCCTCTTTCACTTTTATACCTTATAATATTTAGCTGGATAAGAAACAATTCTTCAAACTTAAGCCTTAGCCGGGCTTTCTCCATATCCTTATAGTTATTTGGGAAATGCATGGTAAAGAGAGCATCGTGTAATCCCATTAACTTATATTTCTTCAGCATCCAGTCGGGTAGCGTTTCTTCGAATCGGATGCCAGGCTGACTGAACAGGTTACTTAACAGTATATTAAAAGTACGTGATGTAATATAAGTGTTTCGAAGTTTTTCGCTTACGCTGTACTGAGCAACTATGCCTGAGGTGATTCTCTTTTCTGTTTTTTCGGGATCTTCAATCTCCGGGTGGATAATATTCAGAGATCCGTTAAATATCCCAGGTTTACCAAAAACAATATATTCCTTATTAATTTTGTATGAATTTGTGATCCACTTTAAGCCTTTGAACCATAGTAGTTTAATTGTTCCGCTATCATCCCTGAAAGAAGCAGCAAGCCGTTTACCCCTTCCTCCTCCTTCAGTATAGAAACCTTCAATTATTCCTCTTATCTGGATATAAGACATGTTTTGACTGAGATCAGATATCTTGAAGAATTTAGACCTGTCGACATACTTATACGGAAAATAATATGCCAGATCTCCATAGTTTTCTATACCCACTTCTTTTTGAAGGAGATCTGCCCTCTTTGGCCCGACTCCTGTCAGGTAGGTGATTTCTGTCTTTAAAAAATCGGACATTATTAGCTTTAAATGTATAATGATCTTGTTCTCAAACCGAAAATAGGTAATTTTGAAATGTCCACCTAATAATAGCTATACGATATACAATGAACTGGTTTTTTGCCGGAAGGTCGATAAAATATTTTATATTCTCAAAGCATAAAAACGGACATGGGATACACAGTCCTTTTGTTTATTCACTAATAAAAGATGTTTTTAAGAATAAAACGTCCCTGGCACTTGTCAAAACCGTAGAGAGATCCAGGATGGAATACAGGAAAGACAGGAGGGTTATTACTGTTAATGATCCGGGATCAGGTTCTTTGAAGAAAAGCAGCAGGGAGAGAAAGATCTCCGATATTGTTAAAATTGAATCAATAAAACCTTCTTATGGGGCTTTGGTATCAAGGCTGGCTTCTCTGGTTGATGGTAAGCTTATTATAGAGATGGGTACTTCGCTGGGTATTGGTACTATGTACCTCTCCCTGGGTGCTCCCCGGTCAAGAGTAATTACTATTGAGGGCTGTAAGAATATCGCATCCATTGCAAATAATAATTTTCTCAGGAATAATCTGAAGAATATTGAGCTTGTAAGAGGTGATTTTGATGATAAACTGGAAGATATACTTGAGAATACCGATGAGTTAGGATTGGTTTATATAGATGGTAATAACAGGGCTGAAGACCTGTTGAGATATATGGATCAGCTCTTTAAATATACCAATGAAAACACAATTATCATAGTTGATGATATTCACTGTTCAAAGGATATGGAGCAAGGGTGGAACAGATTAAAGGAAAGCAATTATGTTGTGATCTCTATTGATCTGAGGCAGATGGGCTTGCTTTTTTTTAACAAAGGAATCAGAAAACAGAATTTTGTGATTAAATATTAACATAATTTAAATAATAGAATTTTTCTTATTAGCTGAGAATAGAGTATTTTCGGTAAAATTTTTGAACATATGGACAGAGTAATTGAAATAAATAATATAGTTAAAAACTACCAGGTAGGAACAGTAATTGTAAGAGCACTCAGGAATGTTAGCCTGAATATAGAAAGAAACGAATATGTTGCCCTGATGGGACCATCAGGATCGGGGAAGTCAACACTTATGAACCTGCTTGGATGTCTTGATACTCCCACAAAGGGTGATTATATCCTGAATGGTACAGATGTAAGCCGCCTGGAAGATGATCAACTGGCTGAGATCAGGAATAAGGAGATTGGTTTTATTTTCCAGACATTTAACCTGCTGCCACGTTATACTGCGCTTGAAAATGTTATGCTGCCACTTATTTACGCAGGAACTCCCAAGGCTGACCGGGAAAAAATCGCAACTGATGTTCTGGAACAGGTTGGTTTGCTTGACAGGATGACTCATAAGCCTAACGAATTATCAGGAGGTCAGCGTCAGAGGGTGGCAATTGCAAGGGCGATGGTAAATAAACCTTCTATTATACTTGCCGATGAGCCTACTGGTAACCTCGACAGTAAAACATCTCTTGATATAATGAGGCTGCTAAAAGATATTCATTCTAAAGGTAATACTGTTATCCTGGTAACTCATGAAGAAGATATTGCATTGCATGCAAAGCGTATTGTTCGTCTTCTCGACGGTGAGGTTTCAAGCGATAAACTTAATTAGTCTGCATGAAAATATATACTCGATCGGGTGATGATGGAACAACCTCTCTGGCCGGAGGTGAACGAATACCTAAGTACAGTAATAAGATCGAAGCATATGGTACAGTAGATGAGCTTATATCCTGGCTGGGACTGATAATATCCATACCAACTGTAAAAAGCCGATATAACGAATTAACTGCTATACAGGATAAATTAATGCATTGCGCAGCAATATTGTCGGTAGGGAAAGGTGCCAGAACTGATAAAATGATCCCCCCGGATGAGGATGATATTGCCTTGCTGGAAAATAGCATTGATATTATGGAATCCGAAATGGAACCCTTAACATCATTTATTTTGCCCGGAGGGTCGGTGCATGTTGCATATATTCATATTACAAGGACTGTTTGCAGAAGGGCAGAAAGAAATATTCTAAGGCTGTCAAAAGAGGAGGAAGTTGATTATAAACTGATTAAGTATATAAACAGGTTGTCGGATTATTTCTTTGTACTTGCCAGAAAGGTGTCTGTGGAGCTGGAAAGAGAACAATCGCCGTGGAATATATAAAAAAATCGATTTTTCCTGTTGTTTTATTAAATAATTTAGTATTTATTTGCAGACCGAAATTTGAAACTAGCAAATTAATACAAAAACATGTACTGGACTCTTGAATTAGCTTCTAAACTTGAGGATGCCCCGTGGCCTGCCACCAAGGATGAGTTAATTGATTATGCAATTCGATCAGGGGCACCAATGGAAGTGATAGAAAATCTCCAGGAAATTGAGGATGAAGGCGATATATATGAAAGTATTGAAGATATATGGCCTGATTACCCGAGTAAAGACGACTTCTTCTTTAACGAAGACGAATATTAATATCTTACATCTTTCTTAGTTTCTGATCCTTTCTGACTCTCTTTACTTTCTTTCCTGAATATATCCCATCTGTCTTTGGGACGCAAATGCTTGAACCATAAGAAATTGTCCAATCTCCGGCTTGAAGGGTTTTTAAGTAATGGAGGATCGAGCGAGCCATCCGGATTTTTCAGGAAGATAATTCTTTCTATTTTGCCTTCATTAAGATATATATCCATGCTGGCACATGTGGATTGATTTACACCTACCATCTCATCTTCCTCGAGAGCGTAGTAAATATTCTCACCATTTCCCTTAACTTCTATCTTGTATATGGAATTGTCTTTGAAATAGCCAGTGAGGTTCTTACCCTTTATTTGCTGGTACCTGCTGGTATCTATCTCCTCAATAACGAATGCATTATTATAAAGATTCATGCGCTCCATTTCGCTATTCCTGGTATATAGCAGTATTGAATCTGATGTTAGCTGGTTCTCGTCAGACCATATAACGGGGCTATAGTACAATCTTATAACCGAATCCTTAAAAGAGTAGGCCAGTGAGTCGCATTTTGCCTGGAGGTCATCACTGTAAATTCTGGCACCGTAAAAGGCTCTTAATAGCCTGTAGTTAACAATAGAGTCATGTCTTGTATCTATATTTATTGTATCAGAAGTATAAGGTTTATCAATACTGTCTATATTAATATCACCCGGGGTATTCTTGTTGGCAGCTTCAATAATATAAGATCTGGTAACAGACCATAATGTATCTGCATGCAGGTATAAATAATCGTTTTCCCTTGTCTGAATAAACTGAGCGCTGTCGGTCATCATAAATCTCTCAGGCTCCCTGTAATACCATGCCTTATTACCTTTTACCACAATATCTCTTGTGAGGTCGGAAATTGTTACATCAAAAAACGCGGTACCATATCCATTGTCGTTCTCATAATATAGTGAATCGCCGGTAACAATTTGTTTTTTATTGTCAACCATAGCATCAAAAAGAAGCAATGACTTCTCATTCCGGGTGTCATACCATCCCTTATTGCATTTAGCGTAGAGGCTATCTCCAATAACTTCCGACGGACCAAGAAAGTATGCAATCTCGGTTTTTGTGTCGTATTCAAGAGTATCTGCATACATAGTATAATCAGGATTTACAAGTTCTACACTATCCTTAAAGTGAAAAACTTCAGGCCCGGAATAGTATTTACCTATTATACTGGTAAGGACATTATCCTGGTTAAGTATCCTTCCACCTGTACTATAATATGCTATCTCGGTATTCATCTCGTAGAAGAGATGATCGGTATACAGGGTAGAGTTATTGTCGATCAGTTTAACATTGTCTATAACTTCTGCTTCTTCCCTGGCTGAATCATATATCAGTTTATCTCCGTACAGATGAATTGTATCACCCTTATGAATATGAACCCGGCTGTAGGCATTAACAAGGTTAGCACTCTCAAAATAGTGCGCGCTATCGCAGGTCATATACATCTCATTATGCTTTAACCTTACATTTCCTAATAATCTTCTGAAGGAATTTTCGGAGGCCATCAGATCCGAATGCAGTATCTCAACCCTTTTCTTTTTTCCCGCATTTAATTCCTGTGCATGGCTTATTGAGAATGTTATTGTGATAAAGAATAGTGATAACAGTACTTTTATTGCGCTTATTTTAGCCATCCTTTATTGGCAAAATTACAGGTTCTAAATTCGTCGGATATTTTAATATATGTAATTTCCATTTTTTCCTCAATCCATTTCCTGTACTTTTCGGCTCTCTTGGTTCCAATAGCAAGCTCACTAAGATAATTAAAGTCATCTTTCAGATTAGCTTTATGAGGAGCTGTCTGTTTATCGAGTCTTACAATCTTAAATACTGTTTTTCCCTCGGCATTTGTAGATTTAAAAGCCTCTGATATCTCACCTATTTTCAGATCTCTCACTACCTGGTATACATCAGGAGGGAGGTTTTCGATGGCAATAACATTCGACCTGCTTTGCGGATGTACATATTTTCCTCCATTAATTCTGCTATCCTTATCTGTTGAAAACATTAATGCTGCAGTTTCGAATTTAAGACTATCAATTCTTATCAGGTTTGCTATACTGTCGAGTCGGTTTCTTGCTTCAAGTGCTTCATTTGGTTTAACCTTTGGGCGCATAAGTATATGCCTGGTATTTATCATATCTCCATTTCGCTCTATTAGCTCGATAATATGATATCCGTAAGCTGATTCAATAATTCTGGAAACAGCATTTTTCTTCAGGCTATATGCTTCGTCAGCATAAGCCTTGTCGAGGTTTGCCCTTGTTGTAAAACCGAGCTCTCCTCCCCGGGCTGCGGTGCCTTCATCCTCGGAATATAGTATGGCAAGTGCCCTGAAGCTTTCACCCGCAATAATTCTTCTTCTGAGATCAAGCAGCTTTTGTCTTACCTCCAGTTTATTTTCTTCGAGATTGGGTGGATCAATCTGTATTATGCTGATCTGCACTTCGGCCGGAAGCAAAGGAATGCTGTCTTCAGGGATTTTATTATAGAACCTTCTTACATCTGAAGGAGTTGTTGCAATTCCTTCTGCAATGCCTTGTTGAACTCTTCGGGTAAGTATATCGTTCGACATCATCTTTCTCAGGTCCCTTTTTATCTCTATAATACTTTTATTATAGTATTGTTCCAGATTCTCTTCTGAACCCGCTCTGAGGATGAAATCATTTAATCTCATATCAAGTTCCCTGTCAATCTCGTCCTGGGTTATCACAATACTGTCTATCCTGGCCTGATCAAGGAACATTTTTTGTGTCATCAGGTCTTCAAGTAATTCACATCTTAGCTTTCCTATCGGGCTTCTGTCGCCCATGCTTCTCTGGGTAAGTACCATGCTTTCAAGATCTGACAGCAGGATGGTTTCGTCTCCGACAATTGCGGCTATTCCGTCAACTATCTGTCCGTATGCCGGTACAGAAAGAGCCATGATAAGTATAAGACCTGTTATTTTAATTTTTCTCATTTTTCAATAGTATATTATCTTTTGTAGCGATTTGCCTCAAGGATGTTAGTTAATAAATCTTAAACTGGTTTTCTCTCAGAGCTTCGTTGTAGATGCCATTTTCAAGGTTCTGAAGAAACTCTATTTTCCTGTTATTAAGAATAATATTTTTGATATCATCCGATACATACTCAATAGGAGCTATAGCACCGGTTAGCCTGAAGTCCCGAATATTTATAAAATAGTGGTAGAGTGAGTCAGACGTTTCATAATGTGTGTTATTTCTCAGAAACCTGCTTATATTTTCTATATCATCGGGCAGTACCCTTAGCAGGTAAGATACATCTATCCATTTTTCGTCAAAATCATCATATTTATCTGCAAACTGGTAGCAGTAACTTTCAAGGTTCTGAAGGTCTTCCTGTGAATTGCTCTTATACCATAATTTTGCCCGGTCAATATTCGGGGCCTCAATCGGTATTTTGATAAAAATAGCTTTAACCAGGGGATGAATAAGGTTAAAGGATTGAATATTATCGTTATAATAATTTTCAATCTCAATCATTTCAACTGTTGTATCCATCCTTTGAACCATCATTTGCTGCTGATACTGGTAAATCATAAGACTTGACCTGGTTTCCTCCAGTTTTTGATTCATCTCTGATATATACTCATCAGTAAGGTTTAATTCAGCCCTGCTAAGAATTAATTCTTTTTTAATCCACCTATCGATAAAATTCCTGATTATACTGATGCTGTCTGCCTCACTAATATTATTGTTAGCCATTTTAGGCAATTCATCGGCATAGAGGTATTTATCTCCAGCTTTTGCAATTACTGTCCGGTTTGCACCATTCTTTATGTCTGTGCATGCAGTTATAAGTAAGATAGAGAATAATAAAATATAGATCCTTGTCATTAGCTGTTTTCCTCCATTAATAAATTAAGGACATTTTCATTAACCTTAACGTCGTATTTTTCTCTTAATTGTTTATGCCAGTTATTTTCAAGAAGTAACTGGTAATCATCAATTAAATATGGTCTGGCTTCCTCAAATGTTTTGGGTTTTGCTTCTTTAATTTCAGAGATATAGACTATATGTGTACCCCCTTTATCAGAAACAACAGATGTTCCCTTTGATTTTTTTATCTTATTAATAATATTGTTTTCACCCTTCAGGAATGTTCCGGATATTACAGAGATAAGGTCTTTGCTACCCGATCTGATATCCTCGGATATCCTGTTATCCTCAATATCTGTCCTGATTATTTTTTTGAGTTCTTTTGTAAGTTTCTTTGTTTTGTTTTTTCCGGCATCAGGTGAAATAGTAACTATTCTGCCGCTAATTTCTTCTTCGTTTAGGAATTCCTCTTTCCTGGATTCCCAATAAGCTCTTAAACCCGGAGAATCTTTTGTTAAATTCGACCATATCTTCTTGTTTGATATCTCAAATAAAAGTATTCCGTCGTGAAATTCTTTTATCAAATATCCAAACTCAGGGTACTTCTCTTCAAGTATTGAGTCCTCGTATTTTATCAGGTCGTCGTATGATTTCAGATCAAGCAGGGTATTGATAAATTTTATTGAATCATTGGAATATGCCCTGATGCCCATTGAACTTATGAAATCTGCAAATTCATTGCTGCTTACAGCTTTGTTAGCATATGTATAGATGTTTCCCTTAGGAATGTTTTTATCATGCCAGTTATAATCTCCCGACCTGAATGCAGAATCTGCAACTGAGTAGAACCAGTTTAGCTTTGAGTTGTCGATTGTAAAATTATATTCTTTCTTGAGCTTGTCGACAAACGACTTCCTGCTTAGCGATTCCAGGTAGGAATGACTCATCTTGCTTTCAAGAACTTTTCTTGCTTCTTCATAGGGCAGGGGGCCTTCTTTGCCGATTCTCTTAACTATGTGCCATCCATAAATAGTACGAAAAGGTGGGCTTATATCTCCGTTCCTGAGAAGTTTAAACGATTCCTCTGAAAATTCGTGAATCATTTCTCCAACACCAAACCATGGTAACTCACCACCTAAAGAGGATGAGCCCTTGTCATCAGAATATTTTCGGGCAAGGTCTTCAAAATCAAAACCCGATAAGGCCTGCTTATACAGAGTATCAATAACAGCTTTAGCTCTCGCTATTTCTTCTTCAGATGACCCGGGAGGACAGGCTTTCATTATATGGGCAACCTTAACTTTACCACTATTTTCTCTTCTGTCCTGGACCTTGATTATATGATACCCGTCGGATGTTCTTACTGGTCCTGAGAGATTGCCGGGTTTCATGCTATACACTACATCCTCAAAATTAACAGGTGTCTGGAAAACGGTAATATACCCCAGGTTACCTCCGTTAAATCTTGCTGTTGGATCGTCTGATGCCCCCTTTGCTACCGCTATAAACGATTCTCCAAGTTTAATCCTTTCTCTTATACCCATTGCTTTGGAAAAAGCAGCAAGTGTATCTGAAGGCAAAGCATCTGCAGGGCACTTTATAAGAATATGATAAACATTTATCTCTTCTTTATACCGGGTATATGCTTTTTGAAGTAGTTCTTCCTTAATATCCTGGTCGGAAAGGTAATTTCTTGCAAGTTGTTTCCTGTAGCCCTTTAGTTCATCTTTAAACGAATCGGTCTGATCCATGCCCGCGTCAATAGCATTTTCAACCTTAAGCCTGAAAAGTGTGTATAACTCAAGATATTCACTAATGCTGCTTTTGCTTGATCCGGAATTATTTTTCTCATAAAGCCACAAAAATTCGCCGGCAGTAAAGTCTTTTCCATTGATTGTAAGAAGAACCCTTGAATCAATATCCTGTGCATATAGGGCTGCCTGATAAATAGTTAAAAATAAAAGAACCTTAAATAGTTTCTTCATGGTTTAAGTATTTTATCTGCTATAATTTGGAGCTTCTCTTGTGATTGTAACATCGTGAGGGTGACTTTCAATAACCCCCGATTGTGTAATCTTTACAAATCTTGCTTCCTTAAGTTTGCTTATATTTTCCGATCCACAATAACCCATACCTGCCTTTAACCCTCCTGTAAGCTGGTAAATTACCTCACTTAAAGTTCCCTTATACGGAACTCTTGCCGCAATTCCTTCAGGTACAAGCTTTTTGATATCGTCTTCAATATCCTGAAAATATCTGTCCTTAGATCCCTGCTGCATTGCCTCTATTGACCCCATTCCCCGGTAAGACTTAAATTTTCGACCGTTATATATGATGGTCTCGCCCGGAGATTCTTCGACACCTGCAAATAATGAGCCGGCCATAATTGTATCTGCTCCGGCTGCAAGGGCTTTTACTATATCTCCCGAATATCTTATTCCTCCATCAGCAATTACCGGCACACCACTGCCCTTGAGAGCTTTAGTAACATTATAGATGGCACTGAGCTGGGGAATACCAACACCGGCAACTACCCTGGTTGTGCATATCGACCCCGGGCCAATACCTACTTTGACTGCATCAGCTCCATTCTCAACAAGCAGCTTGGCTGCCTCGGCAGTTCCTATGTTTCCGGCTATAACTTCAATATCAGGATATTTTTTCTTAATCTTTTTCAGTACATCAATTACATATTTTGAGTGGGCATGTGCGGTATCAATAGATAAGGCATCGGCGCCTGCTTCAATTAGCGCTTTTACCCTTACCATTGTATCGCCTGCAATACCTATTGCTGCGGCAACCCTCAGCCTTCCCTTAGAATCTTTACATGATGTAGGTCTGTCTTTTGCCTTGGTAATGTCTTTGTAGGTAATTAATCCAACCAGCCTGCCTATATCATCTATTATGGGTAACTTCTCTATCTTATGATTCTGGAGTATAGCCACTGCATCAGCCAGGTCTGCTGCCTGATTAGTTGTAACCAGATCCCTGGTCATAATTTCAGCGATCTTTTTGGTCATATCATTCTCAAATCTAAGATCCCTGTTTGTGACTATGCCAACAAGCACTCCCTTATTGTCAATTACCGGAATACCTCCAATCTTATATTCATTCATTAAAGAAAGAGCATCCGACACGGTTCCCTCAACTCCTATAGTTACAGGGTCACTTATCATTACATTCTCAGCTCTTTTAACTATCCTTACCTGCTGTGCCTGCTTCTCTACAGACATATTCTTGTGAATAACCCCTATACCGCCTTCCCTTGCTATTGCTATTGCCAGGTTTGATTCAGTAACAGTATCCATAGCAGCTGAAACTATCGGAGTATTAAGCTGTATTTTCCGGGTAAAATTTGTTGCCAGGCTTACCTCTCTGGGAAGTATCTCAGAATATGACGGGAGTAGCAATACATCATCAAATGTGATTCCCTCCATTTGTACTTTATCGTCGATAAATGACATATGCGGACAGTTTTAAAATTAATGGGCAAAGATACAAAAAAATAGCGAGCGTTAATAAATGAGAATTTTAATTTTTGATGCTTTGTAATAAATTGAATTACAGTTACTACTTTTGTAAATATACCGTATTATTTATGCAATAAACACTGCTTCTTTCCTGGCTGACTCAAATATGGCGAATCTGGACGAATATAAGAAGATACTTACCAAATACTGGGGCTATTCACAGTTTAAACCTCTCCAGGAGGATGTTATCAGATCTGTATCTGAGGGCAAAGACACACTTGTGCTTATGCCTACCGGGGGTGGGAAATCTATTACATTCCAGGTTCCTGCCCTTGCCATGGATGGGATATGTATTGTAATTTCTCCACTTATTGCTCTTATGAAAGACCAGGTAGACAGGCTGAAAAGAATTGGTATAAGAGCTATGGCTATTCATACAGGCATGATGAAAGAAGAAATAAGTATTAGCCTTGATAATTGTATTTATGGAGATTATAAGTTTTTATATATATCACCCGAACGTCTCAGATCTGAAGTATTCAGAGCCAGGGTGGAAAAAATGAATGTCTGCCTGCTTGCTGTTGATGAAGCACACTGTATTTCGCACTGGGGCTATGATTTCAGGCCATCCTATCTTAAAATTGCAGATTTAAGATCCCTTCTTCCTGCAAACACTCCTGTTCTGGGGCTTACTGCAACTGCTACTCCGACTGTCTCAGACGATATAATGAAGAAATTAAAGTTTCGCGAAAAGAATGTTCTGAGTACAAGCTTTTCGCGTAAGAACCTTATATACCTTTGCAGGAAGGTCGAGGACAAAGAATCTTACCTTTTAAAGACTCTTAGCAATATCAGGGGACAGGGAATAATTTATGTAAGGAGCAGGAAGAATACCAGGGAAATTGCTCAACTACTTGTTAAAAACAAGATATCTGCAGAGTTTTATCATGCTGGTCTTAGCAGGGAATTAAGAGAGCAAAAGCAGAATGACTGGATGTCTGGCAGGGTGCGAATTATAGCTGCAACAAATGCATTCGGAATGGGGATAGATAAGGAGGATGTAAGATTTGTTATCCACTGGGATATTCCCGATTCAATAGAATCATATTTTCAGGAAAGTGGCAGGGCTGGACGTGATAATGAGAAAGCATGGGCTGTGCAACTATATAATAATTCAGATATTAGCCGGGCCAGAGACAGAATCAGAACAGGCTTCCCACCCATAGAAAGGATTAAAGATGTATATGAACTGCTCTGTAATTTTCTGAATGTACCCGTTGGAAGTGGTAAAAATGGGATCTATGATTTTAATCTGTCAGAATTTGTAGCCAGATACAGGCTCTCTGTAAGCGAGGCATACAATAGTTTAAAGTTCCTGGAAAAGGATGGATATGTTGAGTTGACGGAAGAGCTGAATAATCCTTCCAGGGTACATTTTATAGTAAGTCGTGACGATTTGTACAAGTTCCAGGTCGCCAACTCTTCTCTCGATGGCTTTATTAAACTTCTGCTCAGGTCGTATACCGGGATGTTTAATGGTTTTGTGGCTGTAAATGAGGACTTTCTTTCAAAAAAGTCAGGTCTTGACAGGGAAAAAGTATACAAATTCCTTACTCATCTAAGTTCGCATAATATTATTAAATATATTCCAGGCAAAAAAAGTGCACTGATAATACTTGTCGAAGAAAGGCTGGAGCGTAAGGCTCTGATGATAACAAAAGATAATTATGCCGATGTAAAGCAACGTTTTGAAGAAAGACTGGAGAGCATGATTAATTATATTAGCTCCGATACTAGATGCAGATCTGTTGCTCTTCTTGGATATTTTGGACAGAAATCTCCCAGATGCGGTACATGTGATGTCTGTATTAGCCGTAATGAGCTGGATCTCAGCAAATACGAATTTGATCTTATACTCGATAAAGTAAAGGGATTACTTACTGAAAAAAGTATGTTATTAAAATCTTTACTTGAGGAAGCAGGAGGGGAAGAAGAAAAAGTACTTAAGGTTATCAGATGGTTGCTTGATCATGACAAGATAAGACAGGATAGTGATATGAACCTTGTATGGAATAATTAAACAGCTTGATGCCCTCAGGTAAATATTATACCGGCCTTATTCAATAAGCCCGGTAAAGCAGGTATTAGTATCGCTTATTTCGCATATATTCCCAGATGTATTATTTTTGCACAAACTTTACTTATGGATAATCTCGAACAAAAGGTATACTCAAAGGAAGTAATAGAATTTACTGCAGTAGCAAATGAATACTGTGCTTTTGTTGAGTCGTCGGAAAAATATAACGGAGTTCAGATACTTCGTTTTATGCAGAAATTGTTGCCCTTACTCTATTCTAAAGTTTTGTCATTGCCAGAGTTCCAGTCTGTTATAGAAGAACAGCAGGAGAAGTTTGTAAGGGAGGATGACTGGCATTCAATTAAGGATGCTATTGTTGTTAAGCTTGGAGAAGCAGACGATTATCTGGACGTATTTGATGATTCAATAAGTTTTAGTGAAGAGTCGTTACCTGCCAGTATCTCAGAAAACCTGGCCGACATATACCAGGATCTTAAGGATTATCTTATTGCATATAGTATTGGAACGGTTGAACTAATGAATGAAGCTATTTGGAACTGTCAGGATAGTTTTAATCTTTATTGGGGACAAAAACTTGTAAATGCGTTAAGGGCAATTCACAGTGCTTTGAAGTTTCCTGAGAAGATTGGCCAGGCAGATATTAAGAAACAGGGATCAGTTGATGAGATTGATACCTCAGATTGGATTATCTCACAGCGACAGGCACAGATAAGAAAGGATATGGATGAGGGAATATAGAGAGGAGATACCCAAGGAGGAGCTACATGAATTTCCAATTGGGAAGTTTGAAGGTGATGTGTTTATTGTAGAAACAATAGATGCGGTTGCCGGGGCAGTTAAAGAATTAAGAAAATCAGATATTGTTGGTTTTGATACCGAGACCAGACCCTCTTTTAAAAAAGGAAGGAGAAATAAAGTTGCACTGCTTCAACTTGCCACATTAGACAGGGCATATCTTTTTAGACTAAGTGATATTGGTATTCCGGGTATTTTAAAGGACTTCCTTGCAGATCCCAGGGTAAAGAAAACCGGGGTGGCTATTAATGATGATATAAAAGGTCTGAAAGAATGGGAGGATTTTAAGCCCGGAGGGTTTATTGAACTCCAGGAAATGGTAAAGGATTATGGAATTAAAAGCATGGGACTTAAAAAGTTAACAGCGATTATCCTTGGTTTTACAATATCTAAACGTCAGCAGGTTACAAACTGGGAGAACCAGCAACTAAGCGATGCCCAGGTAATATACGCTGCAACCGACGCCTGGGTATGTAATCTTATCTACAGGCAGCTTCTTAACGGAGAAATATAAAGATTTTTTACCCATGGCAAATATTAAGATTGTTTTAAAATCCGGCAAGGACCAGTCGCTTCACAGGCTCCATCCATGGATCTTTTCAGGAGCAATAAAAAAGATCTATGGTTCGCCGCTTGATGGAGATGTGGTGGAGGTATACGATAATAAGGATAATTTCCTTGCAGTTGGTTATTACCAGCCCGGATCTATAGCCATCAGGGTTATGAGTTTCGAAAAAACAGAACTGGATATAGATTTCTACAGGAGAAGAATACAGGCTGCAATCGATTATAGAAAAAAAGCAGGGATATTTAATCTCCCCGCCACCAATACCTACAGACTGATACATGGAGAGGGAGATGGATTGCCCGGACTGATTATAGATTACTATAATGGAGTTGCAGTGATGCAGTTTCACTCCAGCGGTATTTACAGAGAGAAAGATACTGTTTGTAATGTGCTGAAAGAAATACTGGGCGACGATCTGAAAGCCATCTATAATAAAAGCGAGTCTACGCTGACTGCCAGGGACGATATGGATGTAAAAAACGGATTTTTATATTCTAGCTCTGAATCTATTATTGTATCTGAGTATTCATATCGTTTTAATGTAGACTGGATAAGCGGTCAGAAGACAGGTTTCTTTATCGATCAGAGGGAAAACCGCAGGCTACTCCAATTCTATTCAGAAGGCAAGACAGTTCTTAATATGTTTGGTTATACAGGTGGCTTTTCTGTTTATGCTATGCAGAATGCAAAATCTGTTGATACTGTTGATGTATCTGAGAGGGCAATAAAAATGGCGGATGAAAATGTTGAGCTTAACTTCGCTGGCGATAAAAGACACACGGGCATTGTGGCAGATGCATTTAAATATCTTGAAAATATAGAAGGTAAATACGACCTTATAGTTCTTGATCCTCCGGCCTTTGCAAAACATCATAATGTGCTTCATAATGCACTGCAAGGATATAAGAGATTAAATATCAAGGCAATAGAGCAAATAAAGCCGGGAGGTATAATATTTACATTCTCATGCTCACAGGTTGTAAGCAAGGAAAATTTCAGAAAGTCAGTCTTTGCTGCAGGTGCGAATACAGGAAGGAAGATCAGGATACTGCACCAGATAAGTCAGCCAGCAGATCACCCAATTAATATTTATCACCCGGAAAGCGAATACCTTAAAGGACTTGTAATCTATGTTGAGTAGAAATGGATAAAACATCATTTATAAAAATAATAGCAGACAGACTGGGTCACCATGAGTGGCAGGTAGAAAATACTATCAGGTTAATTGATGATGGGGCCACTATCCCCTTTATAAGCAGGTACAGGAAGGAAATGACTGGCAGCCTTGATGAGGTGCAGATAGCTCATATTAAAGATGAGTACGAGAAGCTGACAGAACTGAAAAAGAGGAGGGAGGCAATTATTAAATCTATTGAGGAGCAGGATTTAATGACTCCCGATCTGCTTGAAAGAATTAATAATACTATTACTTTAAGTGAGCTGGAAGATGTCTATCTTCCTTATAAACCGAAGCGTAAGACCAGGGCTAGTGTCGCAAAAGAAATGGGGTTTGAACCCCTTGCAGCTCTTATTATAAAGCAGGAACTTGCCGATCCATATACAAGGGCAGAAGAGTTTTTAAACGATCAGGCAGATGATGTTGAGATGGTCCTCCAGGGTGCCCGCGATATTATAGCCGAATGGATTAATGAAAATGAATATGCACGAAAGAGAATCCGTGGTCTTTTTGAAAGAGAGGCATATATCTCTTCAAAAGTGCTTAAGGGGAAAGCCGAAGAGGGAGCTAAATATCGTGATTACTTTGAATGGGAGGAGTTATTAAAAAAGTGTCCTTCGCACAGGTTGCTCGCAATGCGAAGAGGTGAGGCAGAAGGCATTCTTAAAGTAAGCATTCAGCCCTCGCATGAAAAAGCAGTGGAGATGCTTAAGGAAGTGTTTATAAAAGCGCGAAATGGCTCTTCAGAACAGGTTGAGATAGCGCTTCAGGATTCGTGGAAGAGGCTGCTTGGACCGTCTATGGAAACTGAATTCAGATCTAAATCAAAGGAACTGGCCGATGCTGAAGCAATAAATGTATTTGCAGAGAACCTCAGACAATTATTGCTCTCTTCACCCCTGGGTGAAAAAAATGTTCTGGCTCTGGATCCGGGCTATCGTACAGGCTGTAAGGTTGTTTGCCTCGACAGGCAGGGAACACTTCTTCATAATGAAACTATATTTCCACATCCGCCTCAAAACCAGACAGCACTTTCTGTCAGAAAAATATCAAGCCTGGTAGATGCTTATAAGATTGAAGCAATAGCTATAGGTAACGGAACTGCCAGCAGGGAAACAGAGGATTTTATTAAGTGGATGAAATTTGATCGTGATTTGCAGGTCTTCGTTGTTAATGAAGCAGGAGCGTCTGTCTATTCGGCTTCAAAAGTGGCAAGAGAAGAGTTTCCTGATTATGATGTAACTGTAAGGGGTGCTGTTTCTATTGGTCGCAGATTAATGGACCCCCTGGCTGAGCTTGTTAAAATAGATCCAAAATCAATAGGTGTCGGACAGTATCAGCATGATGTTGATCAGGTAAAGTTACAGGAAAGCCTCGACGAAGTGGTAATGTCATGCGTAAATGCCGTTGGGGTTGAGGTAAATACTGCCAGCAAGCATCTTCTTACTTATGTTTCAGGACTCGGCCCTCAGCTTGCCAAAAATATTATTGACCACAGAAATGAATTTGGCCCGTTTAAGTCGCGCAAGGAATTATTGAAGGTGAAGCGTATGGGTACAAAGGCATTTGAGCAGTGTGCCGGTTTCCTGAGAATAAGAGAGGCCTCAAATCCCCTCGATTCCAGCGCGGTGCACCCTGAAAGTTATTTTGTAGTGGAAAAAATGGCATCTGATATAAATGTTTCTGTTATTGATCTGATATCAGATTCAAAAAGCCTGGAAAAAATAGAACTCGAAAATTATATAGATAAGAGTATCGGACTTCCGACACTTAAAGATATAATGGCAGAACTTAAGAAGCCCGGCAGGGATCCCAGAACAAAAATTAAGGAATTTAAATTTGCTGATATAAGGACAATAGAAGACATCTCCGAGGGTATGATTGTACCCGGTATTGTTACAAATATCACTAATTTCGGAGCCTTTGTCGATATAGGCGTTAAGCAGGATGGATTGGTGCATATTTCAAATATGAGCAGTAGCTTTGTAAAAGATCCTAATAGTATTGTTAAACTTAATCAGCATGTTATTGTTAGAGTAGCAGGAGTTGATATTGAACGTAAGAGAATCCAACTCTCTATGAAGGATATAGACTGATATAAATAATTAAGTTAAAAATTACATTTACTAATATGTTATCTTTGCACAAACCTGAATGGCTGATATGAGTAAAATTGATAAACTTGATGGCAGGAACCTTTACTATATGTTTATGGCAGGTGCCAGGAATATTATTGATTACCAGGCAGATATAAACAGTATAAATGTATATCCTGTAGCGGATGGAGATACAGGAACTAATATGGCCTCCACGATCAGGACTGTTGTCGACCAGATCAGGCTTGATGGTTCCTTTAAGGTAACAGCCGACCAGATTGGTGTTGCTGCTCTAACCGGGGCAAGAGGTAATTCAGGTATAATATTCGCACAGTTTCTTTTTGGTTTTGCTGAAGAGATTCGTGAATGTACTGAGATCACTATAAAGGAATTTGCTGAATCTCTTGAACGATCTGTTAAATATCTTTATGAGGCAGTTGCTAATCCTGTTGAAGGAACAATCCTTACCGTTATAAGGGAATGGGTTGAATATATTCACGAACACAGACATATTTTCGACGATTTTTCCAGGTTAATGACAGAATCATATGAAGTAGCAAAAACTTCCTTAAGTGAAACAAAGGATAAACTTGCTGAACTTACAAAAGCCAATGTTGTTGATGCCGGGGCAAAAGGATTTGTTGTATTTCTTGAAGGCATGAAAGACCTGATTCTGAAAAAGAATATTAAGGAGGTGGTGGGGATGGCCAATGAAATAAGAATGTCTCCTCTTGTTGAAGAAATACCATCTGTTTATCCTGATCTAAGATATTGTACCGAGGCAATGCTTGAGGGTGATTCGATGGATAAAGATGGTATTAAGAAGCTTCTTCAGGACTCGGGCGATTCGGTTGTGGTTGCTGGTTCTAAGCGTAAGGTAAGATTACATGTTCATACAAATAATCCGGCAGATCTGTTTGTCTCTCTCAGGGATTACGGAAAAATAACTTTTCAGAAGGTTGAAGATATGGTCAGGCAGTATGAATCTGCTCATAACAGGAAATATAATATTGCCCTTGTTACAGACTCTACTAACGATCTCCCCGATGAGATTGTAGAAAAATATCAGATTCATATTGTTCCGATAAGTCTTTATGTTGCAGGAAATTCATATCTCGATGGTTTAACACTTAAGGCAGATGAATTTTACAGGTTAATGGATCAGACCAGCGAGTTACCATCAACCTCTCAACCATCGCCTTCTTCCTTTGTGAATCTCTACTCTCAGCTTGTTACCAGGTACGATTCAGTTATTGCCCTGCATATATCAGATGGTCTCAGCGGTACTTATAATACAAGTTTAAATGCGGCCAGGAAAATCAGCGAAGAATCGGGCAAGAAGATCGATGTAATCGACTCCGGTACTATTAGCGGCGCAGCAGGACTCCAGGTTATTAAGATTGCTGAAATGATTGGAAAGGGTTCTTCGCACGAAGAGATAGTTTCAGCAGCATTAGCTGCCAGGAAAGAGGCAAATATCTTTGTAAGTGTACGAACACTAAAATATTTTATCAGAAGCGGAAGGGTTAGTCCGCTTAAAGGCTTTATAGCCCAGATGCTTAAAGTTAAACCTGTTGTCTCTGTTGAGGGTTCGGGCAAAGCTGTCTTGATTGGTAAAGCCTTTACATATAAAGCAAACAGGAAGAAAGTGATAAGTTGTATTAAAAAGGCTTTAGCCGGGAAAGAACTCTATGGTTATTCTATAAATCATGTATTCAGTCCGGATGAAGCGCACTACTTTATCGAACGTATGATGGAGATTACCGGAATGGATCCATTATTTATCTCAAGTGTTTCTCCTGCTATAGGTTTGCATACAGGTAAAGGTACCGTGGCGGTAACAATGCTTACAGAGTAATTTTTCTACTATCTTTTATTTTATGACTCTGATTATTTGAGCTTCTTATAATCTTATTTCTTTTTATTATTTTCATGTTCTTAAATAAAACCTCATTATAAGATGAAAAAACCAATCATAATTGTAGCAATACTTATTGCTGTGCTATCTTTTAGCTGTAATTCTAAAACTAATATTGTGCCACCTGATGCTGAGAAGATACCGAAAGAGCTGGTCGCTCACGGCAATACACGAATAGATAATTATTACTGGATGAGGCTCAGCGATGAGCAGAAAAATGCAGAAGTGTCTGATGAGCAGACTCAGAAGGTACTCGATTATCTTAATGCAGAGAATGATTACCTGGATAAGATGATGTCGCACACCGGTGATCTTCAGGAAACCCTTTTTGAAGAAATGAAGGGACGTATTAAGCAGGATGATGAGTCAGTACCGGCATTTGATAACGGCTATTATTATTACACTAAGTACCTTGATGGTAAGGAATATCCCCAGTTTTACCGTATGAAGGGATCGCTTGATGCCGAACCCGAGCTATTGCTTGATGTAAACTTTCTTGCAGAGGGTAAGGATTATTGCAGTGTAGGCGGATTCAGTATCAGTCCTGATAATAAGATTCTGGCCTATGGTGTAGATTATGTTAGCCGAAGGAGGTATGATGTTCATTTTCTTGATCTAACAAGTGGTGAGTACCTTCCCGACGTAATTCCAAATACAACAGGAGGTGTTACCTGGGCAAACGATAATAAGACCGTATTCTACGTTGGTAAGGACATGAAAACCCTTCGTGCCGAGAGAATTATCAAGCATAAACTTGGTACTGATGTCAATAACGATCCTACCGTCTATTTCGAGGACGATGAAGAATTTTCGACATACATCACTAAGACGAAAAGCAGGAAATACCTTGTTATTGTATCTAACCAGACCCTGTCAACTGAGTCGAGAATACTGGAAGCAGATAATCCTGATGGAGAGTTTATAGTTTTCCAGCCAAGGGAGCCCGACCATGAATACAGTATTGATCATATTGGTAACAGTTTCTATGTTATGACTAACCTTGATGGTGCGATGAACTTCAAGCTTATGAAAGCGGGAGAGGGAAGCACAACAAAGGAAAACTGGAAAGAAGTTATTCCATGCAGGGATGATATTATGCTCCAGGGATTTGAGTTATTCGACGACTTCCTGGCACTAAGTGAGAGAGTAAATGGATTAAATGCACTTCGTGTAATAGATAATAAGACCGGTGAAGATCATTATATTGATTTCGGGGAGGAAGTTTACACAGCCCGCTTATCTACTAATAACGAGACTAATACAAATATTTTAAGGTACTCCTATTCGTCTCTTACCACTCCTTCATCAGTTTTTGATTATGATATGAGGCTAAAGGAAAAAACCCTGCTTAAAGAAGAAACTGTGCTGGGCGATTTTGATAAAAATAATTACGAATCAAAGCGTTTGTGGGCGACTGCAGACGATGGTACACAGGTACCTGTTTCTCTTGTATACCGAAAAGGATATGAGCAGAATGGTCAGTCACCCTTACTATTATATGCATACGGGTCTTACGGAAGCTCAACCAATCCTTCTTTTAATTCTAATGTACTTAGCCTGCTCGACAGGGGCTTTGCCTATGCCCTTGCGCACATTCGTGGCGGCAGCGATATGGGGCGTTCCTGGTACGAGGATGGTAAGTTATTGAATAAGATTAATACTTTCAGTGACTTCAATGACTGTGCTGAATTCCTGATTAATGAAAATTATACAAGTTCCGATAGATTGTTTGCCCGCGGAGGAAGTGCAGGAGGCCTTCTAATGGGTGCAATAATAAATATGCAGCCCGAACTGTACAAGGGTGTAATTGCAGCAGTGCCATTTGTTGATGTAGTAACTACGATGCTGGATGCTACTATTCCTCTTACTACTTTTGAATGGGATGAGTGGGGAGACCCCAGAGAGAAGGAGTACTACGACTATATGCTTTCATATTCACCATATGATCAGGTTAAGGAAATGGATTATCCTAACCTGCTTATTACTACTGGATTTTGGGACTCTCAGGTACAGTACTGGGAGCCGGCTAAGTGGTGCGCTAAACTAAGGGATATGAAAACAGATGATAACCTTCTTGTAATGAAATGTAATATGACTGCCGGTCACGGTGGTGCCTCAGGCAGGTTCGAGAGATTAAAGACTATGGCCCTGGAATATTCATTTATACTTGACCTTGCAGGAATAAAAGAGTAGTATAAAGCTTTATCCAATAAAAAAGGGTCCTGATTTTTTCAGGGCCCTTATTTATTCAGCCTTATTGCATCTTTTGCAGATATCAGAATAATCACACCTATAATAGTTACTACTCCGCCCAGAAGCTGGTAGGCCTCGGGTATGCTACTGAAATAGATCCACGCTCCAACAGTGACAAACAGGCCCTTGGAGCTTTGAACTATTGACGATTTGGATGCTTCAATATATTTTATTGCACTGTAATTTGAGATGGCTGTGAGAAAAGGCCCTACAAGTGATCCTATAGCCACATTTAATAATGCTTTATTACTGATAAAAAAGGATTCTCTGTTTACTATCATCAGTATTGCTGCAAGCAGAAAGAGAT
Organism: uncultured Rikenellaceae bacterium; assembly: GCA_964634565.1. Taxonomy (GTDB): domain Bacteria; phylum Bacteroidota; class Bacteroidia; order Bacteroidales; family VadinHA17; genus JAUVKT01. The sequence goes on from CAZWLP010000017.1 coordinate 34,626, forward strand.
AGAGAGACCTGTTAAGTGATAGCAGTCCCGGATCTAGCTTCTTAATATACTTCCTGGAAATAATAAGACCGATAGCTATAAAGAATGTTGAAGCGATCATATAACCGGTTCCTGGAACAAAAAAACCTGAACCTTTTACCGATCCTGAAAAGCTTGTTATTATAGCACCACCAAGAGTAATTATCATTCCCGCTATTTGCCATATCGTAAATTTCTCGCTCAGGATGCTTACTCCCATAAGAATTACAAAGAGGGGAGTCATATTTTGCAGGAACGACATAATCGCCGGGTTGCTGCTTGTCTCAATAGATATAAAAAAGAAGCTTGTACCGACTACTTCTATTAAACCGAGCAGGATCAATAGTTTTAATTGTTTTGACTTTAGTTCCCTGGCAACTTTTACCTTGCCTGCGGGTATGGCATAGATCACATTCCATACTATGGCAAGGCCAAACCAGAAAAAGCCAAACTGAAACAGATTTAGTTCATTCAGGGCCGCCTTGCTGAATACATAAACATTTGCCATCGCCAGGGTGGCAATCAGTGCAAACGCATAACCCTTGCCTTTATCAGATATTTTCATAGTTGGTTAGTTCTTTTATTAACTAACAAAGAATCAGATCACTTGTTCCGTTTTATTAATAGCTTTTATCTAAGTATCAGACTATCAGGCTGTAATTTTACAAAATGCTGATATTCCCCTTACCCTCTCCGGCGATTCTGCCAATTATTGAGGCTTTATCCAGGCCTCCTGCTTTTAGTTCTTCGAGTAATTTTTTGCCATCATCAGGTTCAATAGCAATAAGCAGCCCCCCGGAGGTTTGTGCATCGCAGAGGATAAGTTTATTTATTTTGCTTTGCTGGCCGAAATTAACATCATCTTTTACCCAGTCGAGGTTATTATAAGTACCTCCCGGTATGGTTCCGGCAGCAGCAAAATCTTTTACCTTATCTATTAATGGCACCTTTTGAAAATCTATCTCAACATCCATACCCGATGCCTTACTCATTTCTCTGAGATGACCCAGCAGTCCGAACCCGGTGATATCAGTGCAGGCATGAACATTATACTTAAGCATTAATTCAGCCGGCAGCCTGTTTAGTTCTGACATTATCTGTATAAGGCGGGATTTAAGATCATCATCAACCAGCCCTCTTTTTAGGGCTGTTGTTAATATTCCGGTACCAATGGGTTTGGTCAGAATAAGTATATCTTCTGCAGTAGCGCCTTTGTTTTTAATTATTCTGTCCGGGTGTATTAGTCCGCTAACCACCATTCCATATTTAGGTTCCGGATCTTCTATAGTATGTCCGCCCAGAACATTTATCCCTGCTTCATGTGCTTTATCATTTGCTCCGAGGAGTATCTGTTCAAGCACATCCATTGGCAGAGTATCTTCCGGAAATCCTACAATATTGAGGGCGAAGATTGGCTTTGCACCCATCGCATAAATATCACTTAGTGCATTGGCTGCTGCTATTGACCCGAAATGATAGGGGTTGTCGACTATCGGTGTAAAGAAATCCAGTGTTTGTACCAGGGCAAGATCATTACTTATCCTGTAAACCGTTGCATCGTCTGATGTTTCTGTTCCTACAAGTATATTAATATCTTCATTCAGCTTAATGGACTTAAGTACTTTTTCAAGTTTACGTGGCTCAATCTTACAGGCACAACCCAGACCATGAGTATAGGAAGTTAGTTTAACTTCATTTATACCGGGTTTAATTACTTCTTTCCTTCCTTCTGAATGTGGCATCAGAGACTTTACCTTATCAATTATCTCTCTTGCAGCCTTATTTATTTCTTCTTCTGTGTTGCCCCTGCCTGTTGAAAACCTTACTGTTCCCATAGCGAACTCTATAGGAACCTTCATTGCCTCCAGAACGGCCGAAACATCTATACTCTCTGCGTGGCAGGCGGCTCCTGCTGATGCTGCAACCTTATCAAGTCTTGCAACCAGGGTATTGGCTTCAATACCCGGAAAGGAAACGCTAAGAGTATTTGGCAGTCTCCTGTCGGGATGTCCGTTTAATTTTAGCCTATCAAGATTATCATTAAGCAACTTCCAGAGCAGATCTCTCATCTCAGAGTAATGGGAAGAATAATCTTCTAGCTTATTTCTCGCTATTTCACAGGCCTTCCCCAGACCAACTATCTCGAGTACATTTTCAGTTCCTGCCCTGAGATTTTGTTCATGATCGGCGCCATGCATTATTTTTTCTAATGTAATACCATCCCTGATATAAAGAACTCCAATTCCCTTCGGCGAATATAGTTTATGCCCTGCTATACTCAGGAGATCTACTCCAAGAATATTTACATCGCAGGGTATTTTACCTGCAGATTGGGCTGCATCAGAATGAAATATAATATTGTGTTTTTTTGCAATCTCTGCTATTTCACTTATTGGCTGAATTGTCCCTACCTCATTATTGGCATGCATAATTGTAATCAGAATAGTATCTGAGCTGATTGACGATTCAACATCGGCAGGATTTATCATCCCATATTTATCAACAGGCAGCCAGGTAATTCTATACCCATTTCTCTCAAGATATTTGCATACCTCGAAAATTGCAGGATGTTCAACAGAGGAAGTTATTATATGATTTCCTTTTGATCTGTTTGCATATGCCACTCCCTTTACAGCCATGTTATTAGACTCAGTTCCTCCACTTGTGAAAATTATTTCCGAGGCTTCACAGGAAAGCATTGATGCCACCTGTCTGCGGGCCTCCTCAACTGCAAGTTTTGTTCTTGTTCCGTATGAGTGAATACTTGAGGGGTTCCCGAAATAATCTTCAAGAAAAGGCTTCATGGCTTTTGCTACTTCCTTATCGATCGGAGTGGTAGCATTATAATCAAGATAAATATTTTCCATTTGAATAAATCTAAGATGATAAAGTTATCATTTTAGTTTTATAAGCCCACTATGCTATTCTGAAAGCTTAGTCTGTTCGGTGTTGATGATTTTTAGTTTTACTTCAAATGCTGATCCTTTGTTTTTTCCTTCAGAATGGGCAAAGATCTCTCCACCAAGTTGCTCGACAAGACGTTTGGCTATTGATAAGCCTAAGCCGGTTGAACTTTCAGCACCAGTGGGCTGGGCACTCAGTTTTTTCTTGATGGCAATGGAAAGAATTTGCTTGTTTTCTTCTTGTATGCTTCAAACTCAGGATTGCCCTTATACTTTTCTTCAAGCATGGGTACCCCCGATACAAAGAGAATCAGTACTGTAATAGTTAGAGGGCCTAAAATACCATATAAGAATCCCGGAGATGATGCAGTAATTATAAAGATACCCCACCATAGGCTTACCTCACCGAAATAATTAGGGTGACGGGTATATTTCCATAAGCCTGATTCAATTATTTTGCCCTTATTTTCAGGCTTCTTTTTAAATGCTGATAACTGGTAATCGCCCACCGCTTCGAATAGGAATCCTATAAGCCAGACTGTTGCACCGATAAGATCAAGATAATTTAAATCCGGCTGTGATCCCTGCGACATAAGAATGGTAAAGGGAGATATAATAAGTAATAACATAGTAGCCTGTAAGAGGTATATCTGGAAATATGATCTGAGGTAAAACAGCTTCCATGTGTTTCTCCAGTTCAGATACCTGAAATCCTCTTTTTTACCCCTGTTTCTTTGAAACACAAATATGGCTAACCTTATTCCCCATATTGAGATCAGCACAGTAATAAGAATAGCCCTGCCCGAAATTTCATAATTTGTAATGTAGTAGGCTGCAAGCACAAGATATCCAAGCCCCCAGGCTATATCTACTACGTCGTTACGCTTTACTATTATAGCAAGCACAAACCATGATGTAAAGTATATCAGGATAATTATTGCGGATAGTAGAATAAGTTCTTTCATAGCATTTAAGGTTTTAAAATATTTATTAATGCTTCTTCAAGATCGGTGTAAACAAATCTATAACCTGCATCCATGATCTTTTTTGATGAAACCCTGCTGCCTTCCAGGATAAGATCAGACATTTCACCAAATAATAACTTAATAATCAGAGTGGGCGCATTCAGACCTAAAAAAGGTTTTCCCAGCACTGAGCTTAATATTTTCATAAACTCCTTATTTGTTACAAACGATGGAGAAACAACATTATATGAGCCTGTTATCTTACTGTCCTCAATCGCCTTAAGGAAGATACCTGTCAGGTCTTCGGGATGTACCCATGGGATATACTGCTTACCACTACCCAGTGCTGTTCCCATATAAGATTTTGTCGGCGTCACCATTCTCTTAAGTGCTCCATCATTACTATCGAGAACTATACCCAGTCTGAGCTTTACCAGGTCTGAACCAAGTTCACTGAAGCTCTCTGCTTCATCCTCCCAGCGGGCACAGACCTGCCCCAGGAAATCATCTGCCGCAGCATCTTCTTCCGTAAAAATGTGGTCGACCGAAACGGCGCCATAGAAGCCTGTTGCAGAAGCTGATATATATTTATCAGCTTTGATATTGAGTTCTTTAGCTGTTTTGTAAAGTAGTTGAGTGCTATTAAGCCTGCTTTCAATTATTTCTTCCTTCCTCGCTTTGGTCCATCTTCCTTCTCCGATATTGGCACCCGATAGATTAACTATTATATTAACTCCGTTGAAGGCATCTTTATTAATATACCCTGTGGCGGGATCCCAGGCAAATGTTTTATAGTCCCTTTGTATTTTTGGACTCCTCGTTAATACAACAGGCTCATATCCCTTATCAATAAGACCTTTGATAAGGTATGAGCCAACAAGGCCTGTTCCTCCTGCGATTAGAATCTTTTGCATAACATAATAACAAAGAATGTACTTATTTGATCAAAATAGAAAAATCTATATTAATTTATTCAATTATAATATTATACTTATCGAGAAGTCCGGGCACACCGCTTAATGAAAAACGGGTTCCCTTTAAAGTGTTTATTTCAGGATCTATCGAATAGTTCTCAGAGGTGGAAAGGTCAGCCTTTTTAAGCAGGGTATGATCGAAAATTGCTTTTTCGAGATCGCATTTAAAAAGATAGGCCCCGGATAGATCTGCTTCGGTAAAATCAACCTCTTTAAGAAGCGATTCGCTTATTGTTATTTTTTTCAGAGGCAGGCTGTTAAATGAAGCAAGGCGCAGATCACATTTTTCGAAGCTAAAGGAGAGCATAAACTTATTGCATTCGAAGAAGTTTATCCCCATCAGGTTGGATTTTCTAAATAAAACTTCCTTAAAAGTTGTGTTGGCAACTTT
>CAZWLP010000018.1:0-39472 GCA_964634565.1 uncultured Rikenellaceae bacterium
AACAAATAACCATTTACGTGAGCGTCAGCGAACAAATAACCATTAACACTTAAAATTCTTCATTATACCGATTATTTATCGGAGTTTCTTTCTTCAGCTTGTCGCAATCGAGTTCCATATTAAATCCGGGTGGTTCTTCAAACTTATCGGCTTCCATAATACCCAGTTCCTCGTCGGCATAAATCTTTTGAAGAAATAAGCCAAACACGGGCAAAGCCATATTGGATCCCTGACCAAGAGTAATATTTTCAAAATGAATTCCCTGGTCTTCCCAGCCACTCCACACCCCTCCTACCAGGTTGGGTGTTACGCCCATAAACCATCCGTTGGAATGATTCTGGGTAGTTCCGGTCTTACCCCCGATTTCGCTCTGCAGCTCATAAACTGTTCTTAGTCTGACTCCCGTTCCTCCGCTTGCAGTAACACCCTGTAACAGGTTTAACATAAGGTAGGCGTGCTCCTCAGTCATAACCTCCTCAACGCGTGGACTAAATCTTGCTATTACATTACCATTTTTATCTTCTATCCTGCTTACAACAATTGGCTCGGTATAGATACCCTTATTAGCAAAGGTGCTAAATGCACCAACCATCTCCTTAAGTTTAATAATACCTGTCCCCAGGAAAATAGACGGAACGGCTTGAACATAATCATTACGCGTATTAATTCCCATCCTGCTCATCATATCAACCACAGCCTGAGGAGTAAACTGTTTCATAAGCCATGCAGAGATATAGTTTTCCGACTTTGCAAGTCCCCACTTAAGAGTAACCATCTTACCATGGTACTCGCGCGGACCGGAACTTCTCGGCGACCATGGCACGGTATCTCCCGGTATATTAAAAACCCTGGGTATATTTTCAACCTCGTAGCATGGTGAATAACCGTCCTGTATTGCAAGAGTGTAGAGAAAGGGTTTAATTGTTGAGCCAACCTGCTTCCTCTGCTGGCTCACTGCATCATACTTAAAGTACCTGTAATCCGGACCGCCAACATAGGCTTTAACAAAACCTGTATGCGGATCCATGGCCATAATACTGGATCGAACTATATGTTTATAGTAATAGACAGAATCATAGGGTGTTAATATAGTATCAATATCCCCTTTCCAGGTAAATAGCCTCATAGGTACCGGAGTGTTAAAAGCAAGATTTATTGAATCTTCCGATATCCCCGCCCTGGTCATAGACCTGTACCTGTCGGTCCGCCTGACCGAGGTTTCCATAATACTCTTTATATCCTCAGACGACAGATCGTTGCTGTAAGGGGGGTGCCTGAAGCTTTTCGACTGGTAATCAAAATCCGGCTGTAATCCCTTCGAGAGATGTTCCCAGACAGCCTCCTCTGCATACTTCTGCATCCTGGAGTCTATAGTGGTATAGATCTTCAATCCATCCTTATATATATTATAATTAGATCCGTCGGGTTTGGTATTCTTCCTGCACCATCCATAAAGATTATTGCTCTCCCATTCAATTGAATCATTCATGTAATCAGGCTCAAATATATAATTAGCCCTTTCGGGCTCGTAGGCAATCATGGTTGTCCGTATATACTCCCTGAGATAAGTTGCCAGTCCTTTATCATGACTTGCCTCTTTAAAGTCGAGCACTATTGGCAACTGCGAAACCGAATCAGCCAGCTCAGCTTCAAGATAGCCATATTTTACCATCTGCGATAATACCAGATTGCGTCTGTCAAGCATCTTATCAGGAAAACGCTTCGGGTTATAAAGAGCCGAATTTTTTAGCATGCCCACAAACATGGCCGACTGCTCGATGTTCAGCGAATCGGGTGTTGTATTAAAATATACTTCCGATGCCGAACGTATACCAACTGCATTATACAGGTAATCGTATACATTAAGATACATTGTAATTATTTCTTCCTTGGTATAGTTTCTCTCAAGCCTCACTGCAGTAGACCATTCTTTAAGCTTGGCTATACCCAGATTAAAGATCCCTTTCCTTCCCGACTCACCCATCATCATGGCCCGGGTATTATACAGGTTTTTAGCAAGCTGCTGCGATATCGTACTGCCACCCCCGGTGTTCTGTCCCATCAGGATAGACTTAAAAATAACCCTTGCGAGACCACGGAAATCAATGCCGGAATGACGGTAAAAGCGGATATCCTCAGTAGCAATAAGAGCATCCACAACATAAGGAGATATCTCCTCAAAATCGGTCCAGCTCCTGTTCTGAAAATAGTATTTACCCAGTAACACACCGTCGGCCGAGTATACTTCTGCCGCCAGATTATTCTCCGGATTCTCAAGCTCCTCAAAGCCTGGCATAGGGCCAAATACCTCATTCGAAATAAGAATAAAAAGAGTTATCAATATCAGGAAAGGGGTGGCGAATATCACCCAGAACCATCTAATATATTTTCTGTATTTACTCTTGTCCTTTTCCATAGCTTTTTGTGATCTTTGCTCCAAAAGTACTAAATAAAAAATAGAATTATCGATCAATATTTTGAACTTAGATACATAAATGCTTTACTTTGTCCAGCATTTTGAGGAACCCAATTTAGATGGATATGAGTGGAAACCTGGTTATTGTAGAGTCGCCTGCAAAAGCAAAAACAATAGAAAAATTTCTTGGCAAAGATTATAAAGTAGTCTCCAGCTTCGGACATATACGTGATCTGAGTAAAAAGAATATCGGTATCGATATTGATAACGGATTCAGGCCCGAATATATTATTCCGGCCGATAAAAAGAAGCTTGTCAGCGAACTGAAAAAACACGTTAAGGAAAGCAGCATTATATGGCTGGCTTCCGATGAAGACCGTGAGGGGGAGGCTATTGCATGGCACCTTATGGAGGTATTGAAACTCAACGAAGACAATACCAGGCGGATAGTCTTTCATGAGATTACAAAAGAAGCTATAAATAAGGCCATAGAAAGTCCGAGAACAGTAAATTGTGATGTTGTTAATGCACAGCAGGCAAGAAGGGTTCTGGATCGGCTGGTGGGCTTCGAGATCTCACCCATCCTGTGGAGAAAAGTACAACCATCCCTGTCGGCCGGCAGGGTTCAGTCGGTTGCCCTCCGAATTCTTGTTGATCGCGAAAGAGAAATAATATCATTTGAAACAGGCTCCTCATTCAGGGTCCAGGGCAACTTTCTATTTAAAGATAAGGAGGGGAAGGATAACTACCTGAAGGCCGAAACAGCCAAAAAATTTGGCAAAGAAGGCGACGCAAGAGAATTTCTGAATCTTTGCTCTGAGGCCTCGTTTACTATCAGTGATGTATCTGTTAAGCCAGGAACAAAATCACCTGCAGCGCCATTTACAACATCAACACTGCAGCAGGAAGCGTACAGGAAGCTTGGCTTCTCGGTTTCACAAACAATGTCGGTGGCACAGAAATTATACGAAGCAGGTAAGATTACTTATATGCGTACCGACTCAACAAACCTTTCGAAACTGGCAATAAACACTGCTCTGACAGTAATAAAGACCGAATTTGGAGAAGAATATTCAAAAGCAAGACAATTTAAAACCTCATCGAAGGGAGCACAGGAAGCCCACGAAGCTATAAGGCCAACATATATGGATAAGCGGGAAGTGCCGGGAAGTAAACAGGAGAAAAGACTGTACGACCTTATCTGGAAAAGGACACTGGCATCACAGATGAGCAATGCAAGGGTAGAAAAGACAACGATAACTATTAGTCTATCCAACTCACCGACAGACTTTCTTGCCCAGGGAGAAGTTATTACTTTCGACGGCTTCCTGAAGGTATATCGTGAATCTACCGACAACGGTAACGGTGAAGCATCAACCATTATACCTCCGGTAAAGCCAGGGATAAACCTGAGCTACGAAAATATCTCTGCCACGGAAAGATTTACCTCTCCTCCACCAAGGTATACGGAAGCCAGCCTGGTTAAAAAAATGGAAGAGCTTGGCATTGGCCGGCCATCAACATATGCCCCTGTAATTTCAACAATACAAAATCGCGGATACGTTGCCCGGGAAGATCGTCCCGGAACAAATAGAAAAATCAGGTTTCTGAATCTGAAAGACGGCACTCTAAGCGAGGCAGTAAAGACAGAAGTTGCCGGATCGGAAAAAGCAAAATTATTCCCTCAGGATATTGGCATGATAGTAAATGACTTTCTGGTTGAGAATTTCAAGGATATTTTCGATTACCACTTTACGGCCAATGTTGAGGTTCAGTTCGACCAGATAGCCGAAGGAAAGCTGCTATGGACCAGTATGCTCGAAAAATTCTACAGTCCCTTCCATAAGAAGGTTGAGTCAACCCTCGAACAAAGCAGCAGGAAAACCGGTGTTCGCATACTCGGTAATCATCCGGAAACAGAAGAACAGGTATCGGTCAGAATGGGCCGCTTTGGTCCCTTTGCCCAGATAGGAGAAGCCAGCGAGGAAGACAAGCCAAAGTATGCCAGTCTACGTAAGGGCCAGCTGCTTGAAACAATCACACTCGAAGAAGTGCTGGAATTATTTAAACTGCCCCGCGAAATAGGTGAATATGAAGAAAAACCCCTTACTGTTGGAGTAGGACGATTCGGACCCTATGTAAAACACGACAATAAATTCTACTCCCTGCAAAAAGATATCGACGACCCGCTTGAAATAACCAGGGAAAGAGCAGTAGAACTTATTAAAGAAAAAAGAGAAGAGAATAAGAAAAAAGTAATAAAAACTTTCGGTGAGATCTCTGTTCTGAACGGACGCTATGGCCCGTATATTTCATATCAGAAAAAGAACTATAAAATACCAAAGAAAACAGATCCGGCCACCCTTACAGAAGAAGACTGTATGAAACTTATTGAAAAGGGCTCGGGATCAAAAAAATAAGTTTCTAAACCAGTATGATCAAGCTCAGCGATTATTTCGACCCGGTAAGTATTGAGCGACCCCTCTGGGGCCACCTTGCGGAACCATCATGTCTGTCTCATAATCTGACAATTAGCACTGCCAGTAAACCGATAGAAGATATATCGGGATACAGGATAGCCTTAATAGGTGTCGCCGACGATCGAAGATCCCCAAATAAAGGATCGGGGGAGGCGCCCGATAAGATAAGAGAATCATTATACCAGCTCTCAAGGTTACCCGGCAAGAAAAAGATTGCCGACCTTGGCAATATAAAGCAGGGACCGCGATTTGAAGATACCCTCGCCGCACTGAAAGACGTCATGGTTTATCTCCTCGACAATGATTGTATAACCATTATTCTTGGAGGAAGCAGTGCTGTTATACCGGCAGTCGATAAGGCCCTTACAGAACGTGAAATAAAATACTCCTTCTCCTCCATTGATTCGAGACTGGATTTTTCAAGCGAAAGGAAGGAACCAGACTCATTTAATTATCTGGGCGAGATCCTGTATAACAGGCAGAGTTCAATAGGGTCTTTTATAAATATCGGTTTTCAAACTTATCTCAACGATCAGCAGGTGATTAATCGCTTCCGGAAAATGAACCACTCGCTTATAAGGCTTGGTGAAGCCAGAGCCAATCTGCAGGAGATTGAACCAACTTTCCGCGATTCTTCTCTTATCACGCTCGATATATCTTCTATAAGGCAATCAGATGCCCCGGGTACATTTGCTCCGTCACCAAATGGTTTTTATACAGAAGAAATATGCCTGCTGGCCCGCTATGCCGGACTTAGCGACAATATGAAGATATTCGGTATTTTTGAAATTAACCCCCTTCTCGACAGCCGGAGCCAGACCTCTGCACTGGCCTCACAGATACTCTGGTTTTTACTCGAAGGAAACTCCCAGAGGAACTCAGAATCAGATCTGATTGATAAGGACAAAAATGGCCGCTTCGTTCTGTACCATGTAAGTTTAAAAGACCTCGAAGAAGATCTTATCTTTATTAAAAGCACCGTAACTAACCGCTGGTGGATGAAAATTGTGTCGAAAGATAATATAACAGAATATATTGCCTGTTCGTACAACGATTATCTGAAAGCAGGAGAAGGAGAAATACCGTCCCGGTGGATGAAGGCTATCTCAAAATAAATGAAACTTTCAGGCTGTTCATACGTATATTTGAACCACTGATAATAAAATATTAGGCCATATGGTCTAATTATTGTGTATTTTTTGGGGCAAAATATAATTTTTACTTTCTTTAGAAGTTATATTAATCCCAACCAGACTGTATGTCGGCCATATGATTAAAAGAACAACGTTTATAGCAACAATATTTAGCATAAGCCTGCTGGTAAGTGGTCAGTCTGACCCTGTATCCAGCCAGTTTATGTTTAACCAGATGCTATATAACCCCGGAGTTGCCGGCAGCTCGGGCATGATATGTGCTACAGCCATGAACCGGCAGCAATGGGTTGGCTTCGAGGGCGCACCAACAACTACCCTCTTCCATATCAATGCAGCCATTAATCCTTTTGGAACAAGTTCAGGTATCGGACTGACTATTATTAATGATAAAACCGGTTTTGATACCGATAATACCCTCTCTCTCAGCTATTCCTATATGATCGGCCTGGGTTCAGGCAAACTGGGTATCGGAGCAAATATAGGCATACTCAATAAGTCGATAGATCCCACATGGAATATACCCTCGGGCGATCAGTTTGTTGATCCTAGCCAGGATCCTTTAATCCCTGATGGAAAAGAAAGTATCCTTGCATTTGATATGGGTCTGGGAGTCTATTACAGTACCAACGATTACTATGCAGGACTGTCTGTTACCCACCTGAACGAACCAAAGATAAAATACAACGAAGGAACACCATATATAGCACGTCAGTTTTACGGAATGGCAGGCTATAATCTGAGGCTCAACAATCCTGCATTTGAACTTCTTCCATCAGTGTTTTTGTATAGCGACGGGAGAATTTTTCAGACCACGGTTAATACCCTGGTCAGATACAATAAAAAAGTGTGGGGTGGCGTTTCTTACAGAGCGGGTGATTCGATGACAGGTATATTTGGCCTGGAATTGTATAATGGGATACGAATTAGCTATGCTTATGACTTCCCGATGAACGACATAAGAAAGAGCACTTCCGGCAGTCATGAATTCCTCGTAAACTACTGTTTTGACCTGAGTTTGGGGAGAAGTTCGATGCGCTATAAAAGTATTAGATTTTTATGATTATTGAAAAAAAATAACTTACTTGCAGTATTAAATTCTGATGTAATATGAAAAAGGTAATCCTATTAGTTCTCACAGTCACAGTTTTTTTGACAGCATGCGGACCTGGAAACAACGGTGAACTTGTTGGAGTACAAGGTAGAAAAAAATTCTTCGAACCAGAACCCTTTGAAATGGCATTTATCCCTGCCGGCAACTTTATGCTGGGACCCAGCGATCAGGATGCTGTCAACTCCATGAATACCGTATCAAGGTCAGTAACGGTCAACGCATTCTGGATGGACCAGACAGAGATTACAAATAATAAATATCGTCAGTTTGTACATTGGGTACGCGACTCGATTATGCGCACCAAGCTCGGAGAAGCTGCCATCGCTGATTATCAGTTCTACCGGGTAGATGATGAAGGAAACGAATATGATCCACCTGTTCTTAACTGGGAAGAAAAAATTGACTTTGAAAATCAGGAGATCGCTGACGTCGTGGAAGAAATGTATTATCCACCTGAAGAAAGATTTAATAACCGAAAGCAGTTTGATGTCCGGGATCTCAACTATAGCTACTACTGGATTGATTATAAGCAGGCTGCCAAGAGCAGGTATAATGCTGAGACAGGAGAATATGAAGGCCAGGTTACAAGTATTGATGGTGTCGTTTCAGATGTACAGAACCGGTCGTCTTTTATAATGCACGACGAGGTAAATGTATATCCTGATACACTTGTATGGATAAGAGACTTTACATACTCATTTAACGACCCCTTTGCATCACTCTATTTCTGGCACCCCTCATACGACAACTATCCGGTTGTGGGAATAACATGGCAACAGGCCAATGCCTTCAGTATCTGGAGAACAGAATATCTTAATTCTGCCTTAAGAGCACAGGGTCTTGTAGATGTTCATGCCTACAGGCTGCCACTCGAAACAGAATGGGAATATGCTGCAAGAGGCGGACTTGAATTATCGATGTACCCATGGGGAGGCCCTTATACCAGAAATTATAAAGGCTGTTTCCTTGCTAACTTTAAACCCCTTCGCGGAAACTATATCGACGATGGCGAGGTATATACTGCCAAAGTTGCATCATACGAACCTAATGAGTTCGGATTATATGATATGTCTGGTAACGTTGCTGAGTGGACAAAATGTGCATTTCACCCATCAGCTTATATCTTTACCCACGACCTGAATCCGGATTACCAGTATGATGCCAGACCCGACGATCCTCCTATCCTGAAACGTAAGGTAATCAGGGGCGGATCATGGAAGGATATTGCTTACTTCCTTCAAACAAGTACTCGCGACTATGAGTATCAGGATTCAGCTAAATGCTATATCGGATTTCGTAACGTAAGAGACTTTATCGGTGTAAATTAACCCCAAATAACATAAGAAATAAACCAAAAAAACCAGGTATATGAGCCTAGCAGAAATAGTACAAAGTAGCGGATGGAAGAACTTCATGGCCAAGCTATATGGTATCGGAGCTTCTGTCGTAATAGTCGGAGCACTCTTTAAAATTCAGCACTACCCGATGGCAGGTCTCTTCCTGTTTGTTGGTCTGTGTACTGAAGCTGTTATCTTTTTCTTTTCAGCCTTTGAGCCTCTTCACGAGGAACCAGACTGGTCATTGGTATATCCTGAACTTGCAGGAGTACCTGAAGATGAAGAAGAAATGGCATTGCAAGCCTCAAGATCAGCAGCAGTTCACCACGGTGGTGGTGGCGGCGGTGGCGGATCGGCTGCAATTGCAAAGTTTGATGAGTTACTGGCAAATGCCGAAATCACACCCGATGTGTTTGAAAGCCTTGGTCAGGGTCTTAAAAAACTAAATAAAACTACATCTAACCTCAATGCAATGGGAGATGTCACTGCAGCTACCAATGAATTTGCAGAAAAAATCAAAGGTGCTGCTGATGTTGTAAGTAATCATACTGATAACTTCGTTCAGAAAAGTGAATCCCTCGGTTCTTCTCTTGGTAAACTGGATGAGTCATATCAGAATACCGCCCAGATTATAAGCAATACGGGAAGTAACTATCAGCATATGACCGATTCATTGTCTAAAATTGAAGCAGGAGGAAAATCATACGAAGAACAGCTTGGTGCTATGAATAAAAATCTATCTGCTTTAAATGCTGTTTATGAACTCCAGCTTAAAGGAGCAAACGAACAGGTTAAAGATGCTGAAACGCTGATGAAAGGTGTTCAGGGAATGCTGACAAATCTTAAAGACTCAGCTGAAGATGCGCAAAAATATCGCGAACATGTAAGTCAGCTAAACGAAAACCTTGCTGCGCTGAATACAGTTTATGGCAATATGCTAAGTGCTATGAACACTAAGTAATCAATATTTCTTTAACCTAAACCACCCTCCAGAATATGGGACACGGAAAAGAAACCCCGCGGCAAAAAATGATCGGCATGATGTACCTGGTGCTTACAGCAATGTTAGCTCTGAACGTGTCGAAAGAAGCTGTGGAAGCATTTAAAAAAGTCGATAATGGTCTTTCCAAGACCGTAGTCAACTATGAAAAGAAAAATAACCTTACCTACGAAGAGTTTGAACGCGCCTTCAGCGAGAATCCTGTTAAGGCAGGCCCGTGGAGGTCAAAGGCCGTAGAGCTTAAAAAACGTGCCGACGAACTCTTTGATTATATGCAGGATATAAAGATTGAGATAATCTATGAAGCTGAAGGAGAAGATACTGAAGCTGTTGAAGGAAGAGAAGTGCATATCGATCACGTCGAGAAAATCGATGAGAATAATATCCCATCTCAGATTCTTATAGGAGACGACGAGAATGGGAAGGCGAATAATATCCGCGCACTGATAAACGACTACCGGGAGTTTCTGATTGAAACTATTGACGGTGGCAACGTTACGGTCGAACAGTCTGTAATTGAAAGTCTAAATACCGACGATGCAAAAGCTCCAGACGGAGCGGTCGAAAGATGGGAGAATAATACCTTCCACGCACTGCCTCTTGTAGCCGTTATTACAATTCTTTCAAAACTGCAGGTTGATGTGCGAAATGCCGAAACAGATGTTCTGAACTTCCTCTACAATCAGATCGACGCATCATCATTTAAGTTTAACAAGCTTGTGCCAACAGTAATTACCAATTCCTCATATGTTACCCGTGGTAATCAATATCAGGCCTCTGTTTTTATCGCCGCTACCGATACAACAAAGACGCCTGAAATTATGGTCGGACGATACGACTCCACTATTAATGCCGACGGAACAGTTACTTACCAGATGGTTGGCGACTATGAAACTCTAGAAGTAGACGACCAGGGTCGTGGTATTTACAGGCAAACTGCCTCATCAATAGGACCCAAGAACTGGGGCGGACTGATTAATATGGATGCTCCCGACGGAACAGTTGTTAGCTATCCTTTCAGAGCCAGCTATAGTGTTGGTGCGCCTAATGTGGTTGTTTCAGCAACTGCCATGAATGTGCTTTATGTTGGAATCGATAACCCGATAAATATTTCTGTGCCCGGCGTGGGTTCAGGAAATATATCAGCAAGCATGACAAATGGTACCATTAAGAGAGGCAGACTGGAAGGCTACAGGGGCGAATGGATTGCAACACCTACCACACCTGGCCAGGAAGCAGCAATTACTGTAAGCTCAGTATCTAATGGTGAAAGACAAAGATCACCTGCCGTACCGTTCAGAGTGCAAACTATTCCGCCACCGGTTGCAAAATTTGCAGGTGTTATTGCCGACGGAGCAGTATCCAAGGCTATAGCTCTGGCACAACAGGGTGTATTTGCCGAACAGCCCGACTTCCTGTTCGACCTTGATTATACTGTTACTAAATTTACTATGACCATTACACAGCGTGGATTTGACCGTGTAGCATCGTCAACAAATAACAGGGTAACAGCCCAGCAGAGGGAACTTATCCAGGCTCTTAACCGCGGACAAAAGCTCTATATCACTGATATTTGGGCAGTCGGACCGGATAATAAGCCAAGTAAGATTCCTCCGATAATTCTAACAATAAATTAATTGATATACTACCATGAAGAGATTTGTTCTATTTAGCCTACTTGCGCTTTTCATCTCAACAGCTGTATTCAGTCAGTCTTTTGGCGATATATATGAGAAATCTATCGAAAATAACGAGGCAATCCCCTATCCTTATCTGCGTGAAGCAGATGTTATCTGGTCAAAAAGGATTACAAGGATGGTTGATATGAGAGAGAAAATGAACCTCCCTCTCTATTACCCAACTTTACCTACATCAGATGGCAGGATGAGTCTTATCAGTATTATAATGGGTGAGATTAAAGCCGGGGCACTGAATGCGTTCGATCCGAATAATATGAACGTAAATGTAACCTATTCCGATATTGAGCTTAAACTCGGAGCAGGGTCTGACACAACAACAATCCAGACAATGTCAGGAGCCTTCAGGGATACCGTTATTGTGAGGGAATCTCACCCGGAAGAAGTATTACAGATGCAGATTCTTGAAGAATGGTACTTCGATAAGAAGCACTCCAGGATGGATGTCAGGATAATCGGCCTCTGCCCGATCAGGGTCTTTTTTGATCAGCAACTGGGTCGTACTTCCCGCCGACAGCTATTCTGGGTTAAATATAACGATTTCAGAGATGCATTTGCAAGACATGAAGCCTATAACAGGTTTAATGATGCCCAGAGAATTTCCTATGACGACCTGTTTATGCAGCGTCGCTTCTCAAGCGTTATCTATGCTGAATCGAATGTATATGACGACAGGCAAATAAATGAGTACAAGGTTGGAAAAGATGTACTATATGAGGCTGAAAAGATCAAAAATGAACTGCAGGAATTTGAACACGACCTGTGGGAATACTAAGAGATAGCAACAGCTAACTAATATAAAAGGTGCTCAATATTGGGCACCTTTCTTTTTATAATAAAGTGTAACTGTTTATTGGTTATTTGCTCCTTTCAGTCGCGTTATTAGTAATTAACGGTGAGCGCAGCGAACCCATTAACTACAAATACTCCTCCCCTCCTTTTTCCCTTATATCGTCAATATACTTTTTAATATTCTGCTCCTCTTCCCTTCGTACAACGAGAAGAACATCACCGGCATCAACCACAATATAATCATTAAGGCCCTGCAATACTGCTACCTTGCCCTTTGGCAACTTAACAATGCTGTTTTTTAGTTCGTAGCCAAAGACAGAATCCATATCACCGCTGTTACCTTCGCGGTCGATGGCATAATGACCCGGAAGTGAGCCCCAGGTACCGAGATCAGACCAGCCAAACTCGGTGCACTTAACAAATACATTATCAGCCTTCTCCATTATCCCGTAGTCGATAGATATACTTGAACATTCCGAATAGACCCTTCCAATAATATCATCTTCCTTATCTGTGCCGAATGCTTCACTATACTCATCAAAAGTAGTATATATATCAGGAAGGTATTTTTCGAATGCATTAATTATGGTCTTTGCTTTCCAGAAAAATATCCCTGAGTTCCAGAAGAAATCACCGCTGGCCAAAAATACCTCTGCCAGCTCCCTGTCGGGCTTCTCTGTAAATGTTTTAACCTGCATCAGACAATCATATCCCTTAACCGGCTTCTTCATATTTGCCTGTATATACCCGTAGCCTGTCTCAGGCCTGTCAGGACGGATACCCAGGGTAAGTAATGAGTCGTTGCTGGCAACAAAATCAAAACTCTCATTTATTACGGCCCTGAAATTCTCAACATCCATAATATGATGATCGGCCGGACTAACAACCATCAGCGCCTCGGGATCCCGGCTGAATATTCTGAAAGCAGCATATGCTATACAGGGTGCTGTATTTCTACGCATAGGCTCTGCCAGTACATTATCGGCGGGTATATCGACCTGCTCCATTATCAGGTCCCTGTGTTCTTCGCTGGTAACAACGTAAATATTCTCCTTCGGACATAATCCACCAAAACGACTTACCGTATCCTGGATAAGGGTGGTTCCCCTGTTAAGGATATCCAGAAACTGCTTTGGTTTCTCATCACGACTTAAAGGCCAAAAACGTGTACCAATACCTCCGGCCATGATTACTATATACCTGTTATTCATTTTTTTGATTTGACATTGGTGATTTCTAGAACAAATATAACAATTTATAGTATTTAAGCATTGATGTGTTTAACTGCTGGTCCGTATTAAACTTTTACTAATTAACAATAAAAACACCTCAACAAATTTTGGTACTTTTATACTATGAACCTTTTCTCCCATATCGGAGCCTACTTAATAATGATGGGCAAGGTGTTCTCCAGACCCGAGAAGACACGTGTTTATTTCAGGCAGACAATAAACGAATTTATGCTTATCGGAATAAACTCTATCGGTATAGTTGCAATCATCTCTATATTTATGGGTGCGGTTATTACCCTGCAGACAGCTTATAATACCGAAAACCCCATTTACCCGGTCTACCTGATCGGACTGGGATGCCGCGATATGATTATCCTTGAGTTCTCTTCTACCATGGTTGCCCTTATCCTGGCAGGTAAGGTAGGCTCCAGCATTTCATCATCTATTGGGACAATGAGGGTGACCGAACAGATAGATGCACTCGAGATGATGGGAGTAAACACCTCTTCCTACCTTGTCTTACCCAAGATAATTGCTTCTGTCCTGTTTAATCCCCTACTCACCCTTCTCAGCATTATGCTGGGTATTTTAGGAGGCTGGGCTGCCGGAGTTTTTACCGGGGTAATCGGTTCCGAAGATTTTATCTACGGCATACAGTATGCTTTTATCCCCTACTACGTTACCTACTCACTGATTAAAACTGTTGTCTTTGCATTTATTATAACAACAGTATCGGCCTACCAGGGGTATAATGTAAAGGGTGGCTCCCTCGATGTGGGCAAAGCAAGTACCCGTGCCGTTGTTTACAGCTGCATCCTTATATTGCTGTTTAACGTAATTCTTACCCAGCTCTTATTATCATGATAGAACTTAAAAACATATATAAATCCTTTAACGGGGAAGACGTTCTAAGTGATATATCACTCATCTTTGAGAAAGGCAAGACCAACCTGATAATAGGCAGAAGCGGATCGGGTAAGACTGTACTGCTTAAATCCATCGTGGGATTACACGATATCGACAGAGGTGAAATATGGTACGACAAGGTGCTTTTTAACCAGCTCGACCACTCCGGAAAAAGAACGATTAGACAAAAAATAGGCATGCTCTTCCAGGGATCTGCTCTCTTCGACACAATGACAGTTGAGGAAAATGTAAGGTTCCCGATGGATATGTTTACAGATAAATCTTATGAAGAAAAATCAGACCGGGCTAATGCCTGCCTTGCCAGGGTTAATATTATAAACTCAAACAAGATGTCTCCCTCAGAGTTATCAGGAGGCATGCAAAAAAGAGTCGCTATAGCCAGGGCAATTGCACTTAACCCTGAATACCTGTTTTGCGACGAACCCAATTCCGGTCTCGATCCTAAAACAGCTATACTTATCGATAACCTGATTAAAGAAATTACCGAGGAGTTTAATATGACAACCATAGTCAATACTCACGACATGAACTCGGTTATGGAAATAGGCGAAAAAGTTGTGTTTATTAGTCGTGGAGCGAAAATGTGGGAAGGAACAAAAGAAGAAATACTCGATTCAGACTGTACCCCTCTCAACGAATTTGTTTTCGCCACTACCCTGGCCAAAAAACTCAGAGGTGAAAAGTGAGGGCTAAGAGCAAAGCTTGATATTGCTTCTCTGAAGCAAATAGTTTAGACGCCTGCTGCCAAGCAATACAAACTCATTCTCAACTCATTCAAACTCATTCTCAACTCATTCAAACTCATTCTCAACTCATTCAAACTCATTCTCAACCTTGCCCCACCCTTTTACCTGAAATCCCTAGTCTTATTGCTCTTATCACTCACCCGGCTTGTACCCTTGCCGGTGTGCCCTTCTTCGCCCTTCTCCCTTTGCTCTTTAGCTTCATTGACTTCTTCAAAGTCAACGTATTCACCTACATCTCTCGACACCCTTCGTTCCTTGCCGCCAGCCTTCATATTGGTATCCTCCTGTCTGGGACCTGACATAAAACCTCTTATCATCCTAACAATAAGATATATAAGAAAGGCGAATAATAAGAACCTGAATAATACTACCATTTTCTTCTCTATTCAAGTAACATTGGTTTGTCGCTGGCCTTCGTCTTTAGTTTGCCAAATACCAGGTTTAGACCAAAGCGAACCGACATATAATCTAACCTGTTTGGGAGGGCAAAACTATTATTACCTGACTCGGTAAAACTAACCCACGACAGGGGAATTTGATCTACTACAGTATACCACTGTACAGGTCCCAGCTTAACGGCAAATCCAAATCCAAGATTAGCGTAAGACCTGTTGGCCATGGTATAGGTCAGCGATGAAGAAAATGCGTCGCCCGCATAAAGAGTACCAGACAGGGATAATGCCTGCGATATGCGACCCTGATTAAATGTGGTTCTTGAGAGAATACCAACGCCAACAAGATCGATAGGTCTGTACTGAGCTCCAAGAAACAGCTTTGTAGGAAGACCCATATTGAAATTATGATTCCCATCTGTCAGCTGAAACGAATTCTTTAATGAATCGCCAAGGTTATCCAGCATATCATCAAACTCCTGTTCTCCCGATATCACATCAGTCAGATCAAAGGCATCAAAGGAAAAGTTATTGGTAGCCTGAAGGTTAAACACATCGCTCTTCCATCCAATAAAACCCAGGTCTACAATGCTTGCTGACAGGCTCAGGTTTGGCAATAGCTGGTATTCAGCCCCGAAATCAAATGCCAGTCCGGTATTCTTACTATTTAAGATAAGATCAAAGGGATTTACTTCATCTCTGAACTCCACCGAATCGATCATATTATCATCATTGGTATAGAAGTCGAGCGGTCCTGAAACATTTAATACCAGATCGCTGTGTATGGTATGCGAGAAATCATTTCCGACATCTATATCCAATCGCTGATTATCGATGGCTGCGCCGACGCCTCCAAATAATACCTTAAGCCTTCCTCCCACTCTGAGCTTGTCATTAATATTTTTTGAAATTCCAACACTCGACTCCATATATTGCATTGCCTTAAAACCCAGTCCGGAGAGATCAATGGTAGATCCCATAAAACTTTCATTACCCTGTAAAATAAGAGTAAATAAATCTCTGGGGATATAAGCTGAGGTACTGACCTTCTGCGAAAGACTGAGATCAATATACCAGTCGTTCGAAACAGTAAATCCCAGTCCAAGGATCTGGACAGATGCATCCATATTTATTTTACCAGTATTGCCAAGACTGTTAAGAAAGGCATCAAGGTCGTAATCAGGATGCAAAATGGTCATTGTAGAGTCTGTCCCGGGCATTGGCTGGAGCAACTCGTTCAGCCTGAACATATTATTATTAATACTTAAATAGGTGTTCGACAATACGGGCAGCCCAATATAAGTCTTATTTGTCGGCCTGAATGCCGGGTTGGCCATATTAGCCTGTGGCAGTCCGAGAAAATACATAGTCTGGCTGATCTGTGCCTGCAGAGCTGTACCTGCTGAGAGCAGCAGTATAAGTACAATAATATATTTGCTTCTATTCTTTCTCATCATCTCAATTATTTAAATTTTCTTCAAACCCGGCTCTGACAACCAGTCCTGCCCTGAAATATATGCTATAATCAGACATTATCTTCACGGCCGGCGGACCACTGCCGGTAGTATTAAATGTAAAATTAATTATCATTTTATCGGCCACATAAGAATCATTCTTAAACTCATCTGTAAGGGCAATAACAGATGATTTCTCTGACGATGAAGTTACAACGCCATTTCCATCAACATTAGCAGGATTGAAAAAATCTCCTGTTTCAATTGCACTCATCATATCTGCACTGGCAGAATCATAAAGTGTTATTGAAAACTTTCCTCCAAGCGGGAAGCCATTATCAATAAACATCCTTAACTCAAACTCATCTATAAAATCAAACGGACTTTCTCCATCATCATCAGGCAGAAGAAAATTATCTATTGTATCGGAAAGCACAAGATTATTTATCCAGAACTCCATCGGGATCTCAACTTCAAGGTCAACAAGTAACCTGCTGTCGCTGAAAATAATATTATCAGGACCTACATCACCCAGAGGATTTGTTGTTGCCGAACCTCCAAAAATTATTTCATCGGGAAACATTGAAACAAGATTCGGCAGATTTGAATTATCCTTATCAATTACAAATGTTGATTCCACTTCACGTGTTTCAGTGCTTGTGGGATATAAAAGATTTTCCGGCGCCCTGTTCAGGTCGACAGGATCTTCGCCCTCAACAATACCAATTGCCTCTGTAGCTATCTCCATAGGCACACCAAACGAGTTCCTGTAGTGCATCCTCAATATTGGATTAGCCAGGTAGAAAGCATTTGTATTACCCCCAAAAATCTCACTCAGATCAAGATCAATTGTATCATTATCCTGTTCTTCGGTCTGCATACCAAAGTATCCCGTAATATAGTCGTAGCCGGGTTCCGGAACACTAATATCAATGTTAACAGATCCCATTGGTTCTGTTCCTGTTCCCATCGGTGTAACCAGTCCGTTTACCAGTATCCTGTTATAAGGCTGAGCCACGTCAAGAGTAAAATCAACCAGGGCACCATCAAGATCCAGGGCTCCATTTACTGTTGTATTTGCTCCAACGGAGATTGTCTTCTGAACCACATTATCAGACTCATCATATATACCCGTAAAAGTCAGGAGTAAATCAAACGGGAAGCTACATGACGAAGCTATCGAATATGTTATCTCGCCTGTTGTTATTTTCATTGACCTGAGCTCAATATCCGTTCCCGGATCAATATCTATGGCCTCCTCAATTATCTCACTCTCCGTCGACAGGACTTCGTATATGCCTGTAAAGGACTCATCTGGAAACCCTGAATAAAAATCACCTGCAGATAAATTAAGCAGCGAATCCTCGTAGACGAAGATCTTCATCAGCCCGGTTTCATCAAACAGGATAGTATCCCTGGGGTCGAGTATGGTATCCCCTGGCTGAATCAAATCGCCCAGGTTAACATCACCCGACACTGCCACAACAAAACTGGGATTAATACTAACCCTGCTTGATATCTTGTCAGTGTCGACTGTCATCTCGGTACATCCTGCAAGCAGAATAACGATCGAAATAAAAAATAGTAACTTTTTCATATCAATAAATATTATCTTTTTAACTCATAGTTATAAACAAAGCTGTCTCTTCCTCCTGTAATAAGGTTAAAACTGTTCCCTGTAAACTTACCTACCGAAAACGGTGTGCTCCCCGGAAGAGGAAAGCCCTTAAGCGTTTTTCCCCTGCTATCCAGTATATATATCTGACCGTTCCCTGCGTCAACAAATCCAATTTTTTTGTCATTACTCCCAAAAACCAGGCCATAGGGTCCGTATATATTAGTGGAGCCTGTTGATTCAACGAACATCTTTGACCTGTTATTATCGAAAACGTAAATTTTTCCTTTATCAATAAAGATATATTCACCCTTTCCATCTGCATCAACATCAAATAAATCAAAAATATGATCTTCCGTAAACTCACCCAGGGTAAAACTTTCAACATCCCCATTAAATGATACTAGCTTAATGCTTCCATCCCTGGCCGAAAAAATCAGTCTGGGTATGCTTTCATCTGTCAGTCTCACTGCAGAATGGGGAGCTCTTGAGACAGGCTCCTTTACCCTTACTCTTTCATTACCCCTTCTGTCGAGTATATACATATTCTCACTATCATTTAAAACAAGGTAATCTTTCCCGGATACCCTGAAAAACTCAATTTCCGATTTTACCTCACCATTTGTTTTAAACTGATCCCAGCCCTTTACGGTATTACCGCTTTTATCGTACAAATAAACCAGCCGGTCGTTACCGCAAATAAACAACCTGTAGTCCTTATTGTTCTCGTAATCAAAGACCGCCAGTCCATTGGTAGCCGGAGCCCTTAGTTTTACGGGATATCTCTCAACATAGTTTCCATTTCTGTCGAGTATATGCAAATTATTTTCAGTGGCAAATAATATCTGATACTTGGAGTTCCTGTAGTAATCAATCATTACAGCATCGCCAACCATCTTTTCGTTCAGCCTGAGCTTCCATAACACTCTCCCTGCCGAGTTAATAAGGTAGGCATTGTTATTAAGATCCTGTACAAATATTTCGTTACGCCCGGTATAGTGATTGGTAAAAAACAGTGGCTTTGAATACAGCACCGTGTCAAGCAGGCTCTCCCACTGTGCGCTTGCTTCTTCCTTAATCTCAGGTTCGATAAGCAATGATAAGGTAGTATAAATCATATCATTACTTGGAGAAAGCTGAAGCCCGACAGCCTGCACCTTCTTTAGCGAATTAATGTATTTATCCAGACCCTTTACAATATTATCGTTCACAATCTCAGGCATCACATCCATTATCTTTGAAGGCACAGCATAGAAATAATATGCCGACCTGCTGGGTAATGTGCTTTCAAACTCACGGTAGGCAAGATCATTAGCCAGTGTTCTTTTTAATATATTATCATAGATAAATTTAGATATTGATCCATGACTCTCTCCCAAGACAAGGTAACCATCAAAAAAGGTTGCATAACTTCCACTGTAATCACTTACAAAACTTCCTGCCAGGGCTTCGGGCAGCCTGGATCCTGGCAGCTTATATATGGTATAGCTGCTCTCGTCGTCTGGTTTATATTCTATTGTATAATCATTCTGTTCCGAACCCAGTCGGCTATAATAGTTTTCAAGTTCTTCCGCAAATGCTTTTTCGGTAGCATTTTGTCCTTTTAACTTAAAAACTGTCAGCTTATTATAGGTGTGATCCTCTCCGTTAATATCAAAATACATCTTTGTAATCTCTCCTTCCATCTGCGATCTTACTATATCGGCAAGGTAGCGTGTTACACCTTCAATATCTTTCCTGGTAGCCGGCCAGTCGCTTATACCGGTCAACGACTCAAACATTGCAACATTTGAAGGAATTACGGAATATGAATCAAAGCTACCCGGAGTATAGTCTAAGAAAGACGAAAGAATACTCGAACTATCACTCGCTTCGATATAACCCGACAGGGTAAGATTATTACTTTTAAGGTATAGATCTGTCTCTGCACATGAAGCAAGCCTTCCTATGCTGCTGCTCAATGGCGATTTACCATCACCAGCAACCAGGGCAGTAATTTTCTCAAAATTATCAAATATAAAGATCAGCTTATTATCGTTCTTGCCGGCAGCCGATAATACCTCCTTAAATCCGGGCCTGCTTTTAATATCGTAGGCCTGCTCAGATTGCCTTATTCCCGCTTCGATCAGTATTCTCGACTTACTGATAATCAGCACACCTTTCACATAGGCCAGATAGAACGAAACACTTTCTACATCCCTTGTCTCAACCTCGAAAACCCTGTATCCCTGGTACTCCTTAACACCATAGCTAAGCTTGCTGTTTGCTCCAAGTTGCTCGCGTATATGCCTTTCTTTTATCTCCGGGGGAAGCGCCAGCGAATAGAATAGCTCGACCCTGTCGCGGCCCATCTGGTGAAAAGAAATCAGTACCGGCATAGAACCAAAGAATCCTCTCAGGTCGCGGGTATGTACTATTGAATCGAGCGAAATAACACCATCCCTGAAGCTCTTCAGGGGTGCAATTAGTTCCATCTCACTAATAATATTATTATCTGAAGCAAGCTCTTCAAGAAGATCCGGAAGGTTTACGGCCTCAAGAATCATTCCTGCATCCATAGGAATTGTCCTGTATGGACTGGCAATATAAGCCTCTCTTTTTTGCTTGAGATAATAGGCCAGAACCGCGAGTGATCCCAGCAGAATAACTAAAAAAATGATTGTCCCTTTTTTTAACACTCTTTAACCATATTTAAGCCGTTATACACATTATAAAAGTAATAAAATATAATCATTTCTAAGTAAATTGCAGTCAAACCAAGCATGGTGGTATGATTTTTGGATATCCCATACCACCTAAACTACAGAAAATGTTAAAATATATTTTTACCGGCCTTTTATTAATACTTTCCGGACAGTACCTTTTGGCTCAGAAACTTATTGTAATAGATGCCGCCGACCAAAAACCTATTAAAGATGTTGCTGTTTATAACGACAGCAAAACCAGGTTCGGATATACCGATCTGGCCGGTGAATTTAGTATAAACTCCTTCAACGACTCTGATTATCTTAATTTTCAGCATCCATCATACGAAAATATAAGACTTACCAGGAAAGAAATAGAAGAAAGCAACTACAGGGTAGTGATGCACTACCTGACCTTTGATATTGAAGAGTTTGTTGTTTCAGCAAACCGCTGGGAACAGAACAAAATGGAAGTTCCTAATAAGATAGTACAGGTACGTAAACCGGAAATTGATTTTATGAATGCCCAAACGGCAGCCGACCTGCTTAACTTATCTGATGAGGTATTTGTTCAAAAAAGTCAGCTGGGAGGAGGCAGTCCTATGATAAGAGGATTTGCCACCAACAGGGTCCTCCTTGTGGTTGATGGTGTTAGAATGAATACTGCAATATTCAGAGAAGGAAATATTCAGAATGTAATATCGCTTGATCCGAATATAATGGAATCGACCGAAATAATATTCGGACCGGGAGCAATTGTATATGGCAGCGACGCTATAGGAGGAGTAATGAATTTTAATTCAAGGAAGGCCCTGCTTTCCACCAGCGAAAAAACAAATGTCAAGGTTGAAGCTATGGGTCGAAGATCAACTGCCAATAAAGAAACTACCGGCCATGTTCAGTTTAATATCGGTGGGTCTAAGGTAGCTTTCCTGTCGAGTGTAACATTTTCTACATTTGGCGACCTGATGATGGGCAACACCAGACATCCTGATTATACACGGGCAAATTATCAGAAACAGGTTAACGGCGTCGATTCAATGTTTGTTAATACAGATCCTGATCTCCAGGTTGGTACTGCATATTCTCAGTACAACTTCACCGAGAAGTTACGTTTTCAGCCTACCGAAAAGTTAAACCTTGTTTTTGCCAGTCATATAAGCAGGAGCTCCGATGTGCCAAGGTACGACAGACTGATAGAATATAAAGACGATGTATTGAAGTACGGCGACTGGTATTACGGTCCGCAACTCTGGATAATGAACAACCTCAGTGTGGAATGGAAGCCAGGCTCAATATTATTCGACCAGGTAAAGACAGTTATAGCCAGACAGGATTTTGAGGAAAGCCGCCACGACAGAAAGTTTGATAACCCTGTAATCAGGCAGCGCTATGAAAAAGTTATTGCTTACTCTGCCAATATCGATTTTGAAAAGTCAATTGGCAACAAAGAAATATATTACGGAGTAGAAGCCGTACTTAACGACGTTAGCTCTACTGCCGAGTCGTGGGACCTCGACCTGGAAGTGTCATCACCTGAATCAACAAGATATCCCGATGGCGAAAACAAGTACTATACCATATCTGCTTATGCCGGTTTCAACTTTAATATATCAAGCAGGTTTTTTATTAATACTGGTGCACGCTATAATTATTCAGAGCTTCACTCCACAATCGTCGACAACTCATTCTTTAACTTCCCCTTTACAAAGATAGACCTTGAAAACAGCGCTGTTACAGGATCTGTGGGCTTTGTTTTTCTTCCGAATAATAAAACAAAGCTTAACCTGAATGTATCTACCGGATTCAGAACCCCTAATCTTGATGATGTCGGAAAAGTATTCGACTCCGAGCCTGGCAATGTAGTGGTACCAAATCCTGACCTTACTCCCGAGTATGCATGGAATGTCGACCTCGGTTTTTCGAAAGATGTACTGGAAACCGTTAAACTGGAACTTATTGGCTTCGCAACCCTTCTCGAAAATGCTATGGTACGCCGCGAATTTGATTTCTACGGAGAGGATTCTATTATGTACAATGGCGAATTAAGCAAGGTGCTTGCCGTAGTAAATGCCGGTCATGCAATGGTTTATGGGGCTCATGCAAGTATAGAGCTGGCTCCTTCAAAGAGCCTGAGATTAAAATCAAATATCAATTATACCAGAGGTGAGGACCAGGATGGCATTCCCTTAAGGCATGTTACACCTCTCTATGGCTCCACTCACCTTATATATAAGAATAAAAAAATTAAAGCCGACCTCTATGCCAGCTATAATGGAGAACTATCATATTCGCAGCTGGCTCCCTCAGAGCAGGATAAACCTCTTATCTATGCCAGCGATGAAGATGGTAAGCCCTACAGCCCCGCATGGTATACGATAAATATTAAAACCTCGTATCAGCTCGGAACCTTCGGCTTACTGAATGCAGGTATAGAAAACATACTTAACCACAGGTACAGACCTTTCTCTTCAGGTATTGTAGCCCCGGGACGTAACTTTATTGTCTCCCTGAGAGTCTTTATTTAAAGAGTAGGGAGCACTCCTGAGCTGCAAAACAGCCATCGCAAGCTTTTTTCATCTCCTCTGCTCCTGGCTCTTTGCCCTTGCCCCTTAGCTCTTGGCTCTTTGCCGTATTCCCCATTAGTGATATAAGTCATTGAATCAAAAATCTTCCTGTCGTATCTTTATCTTTGAGTAATTTGAGATTTATAAGAGGCAAGCAATGACTAAGATACCCGATCCCAATCCTTATCCCTGGAAAAAGGAGTATGAGGTAAATCATGAGATGTACGATCAGCAGACTCATAAGTTTTTGGATATCATCAACCTGATGAAAGGACTTGTAGCAAGGGGAGCCGACAGTGCTGCTATCTCCGAAGTATTTTACCAGCTGGTACATTACTTCGATAAATATATGATGCAGGAAGAAATTTATCTTAAGGAGCTTGGCTACGACAGGCTCGAGAGACATATTAAGGTACATCGGGAATTTTCAGACAGGATAATCTCATTCCGCGAAGACTTTGAAAATGGCGAAACCGGATTTGAAGCTGAGATGTACCATTACCTCGAACAGTTTTTTGATGATCATTTAATGATCGACAACCGTCGCGCCGCTAACTTTATAAAAGAAAACTGGGATACTAAATAAGTCTTACGCTCCTGCTCTGATCGCTTAGTTTGAGCCTTTCCAGGTCGCAATTTTCAATTAACACCAGACCGGGTGTTTTACCCTTTTCTATTGTACCCAGTTTATCCATATTAAGAGCCTCGGCCCCGTTTCTCGTTGCCCAGATAATCAAAGCAGACAGATCGAGCGATGCAAAATGTTTTTGAAGGGTTTTTAATTCTTCAAGCAGGTTTAATGAGCTGTTAGAGGCCAGGCTGTCTGTCCCCAGAACTATCTTAGCCGAATTTTTTACCAGTTCCTCTACCGGAGGGAGATTATTCTCAATAAAAAGATTTGAATTAGGGCATAAACACCAGTACACATTTTTATGCCTTTGCAGTTCACTAATAATATTAGTATCTGCAAAAGTGTTATGAACAAGTATCAGCTTGCCTTCCGAAGGAAGATACTTATCTATGGCCTGCAGGTGTCCTGGTACTCTATCACTTATTGCCTCATCGCTGATACCCATACTTCGGTACGACTCCAGGAGTTCTCCTTCAAGATTATCAATCAGCTGCCTCTCCTGAGGAGATTCCATAAAATGAATGGAACATATATCATTGTCCTCTATCAGCACCGACAGCCTGTCAAAAAGTGTTTGTGACAGGGAATATACAGAATGAGGAACAATATATGATGGTGTGGCATAAGTATCAGCCTCCTTCTTCAGGGCAATAATATCCTCTATTCTTCTGCTCGCACCCGAGGGTTCCATACCAAATACTTCCAGGAAATTAATATAGCTTACCCTGCTTCTGTCTTTTATGCTGAAGCTCAGGGAGGTATTGCAGATATCGGCCACGGCAGAAGTGCCGGAGCTGTATAAATCCCTGTCGGCCTGCGATATAGCCCTGACGGCGTCTTTATGCGAAGGATTGCGCTTTTCCCTTATATCACCAACAAAGCTGCCCAGTCCCCCGCCTCTTTCAAGCATGCCTTTCATATCAGATAGCTCAATATGAGAATGACAGTTCACAAAGCCAGGCACAATAATGCCATTATAGAAAGTAGTGGCAGGTGTTTCTGTAAGATTGCCCTTTGTGTCTGAGATATCTGTGATTTTACCATTATCATCACAGGTAATAACACCCCTTTTAAGAATCTCACCCGTTCCGGTAATTATATATTGAGCAGAAAAACGTTTCATCTGGCATCCAAAGATGTAGTATCTCCTTCCTCAAAGGGAATACGAGATATTCTTATTCCGGAAACTGAAGAATGCATCTCCCAGTGTCCTGATTGGGGAGTAAAATCAATTAGCCTGCCTTTTATATGTGTTATATTGGTATCGTTCAGATCCTTACCAAGCTTAATCGACTGCGCCCTCGACGATTTTTCATAAAAGACTGTATCCCAAAAATCCCTATACCCTTCTTCTGTTCCGTCATCATACCAGAAATATACGTTCGATCTGGGATCAAGCGACTGGTCGTCCTGAAAGAGTGTTATTCGTGCAAGTAAAGAATATTTCCCGATACCCTCTGCAGGTATCGAAAACTCAATGGGATTGGCTGTTCCGTCATCCGGCATTCTATAAGAGACTTTTTCGTTCCATAAATTATTGCTGGAAGGATCCTGCATACCTTTTTCCTCATTATTCCTGGTCTGCATCTCGGATAGTATTGCCAGTACAGAGCCATATATCTCCTCGTATTCACGAGGCCTGGCTCTAAAATAATACTCAAGATTTTCATTAAACTCCTCTATGCTATAGCCATGCTTCTCAATCACCCTCATATAGTTTTCGATAGAATCAGTATTTAAAAAGCCTGACCTGATAGTATGGTTATTCAATAAGCCATCGGTCAGGTAGATATCTGTTAATATCTCTGTCATAACATCCTGCTTTATAACAAGCTCCGGCTTATAATTATTTTTGCATGCACTTGCTATAAACAGGCTGGCCAGGACTAACAAAAATGGTATACTCTTGATTCTCCTCATTTTATTTACATACTAATTTGTCTTTAACTCGTCGCGCAGGTAGCGTTTCGACATATACCTGACCGGGTACCATGCAGCCCAGAAACCTATTAAAAGTACTGTTCCGAGCACAAGGAAGAAATCGGCAAGTTTCATAATCACAGGGTAGGTATCAATAATAAGGGTATCTCCTTCCAGTTTTAGCAATCCGTAGTGCATCTGCAGCCAGCAAACAAAGCCTCCCAGCAATAATCCCGAAAGAGCTCCCAAAATTGATATCAGCCATCCCTCAAAAATAAAGATCTTCTTTATCAGATTATTATTTGCTCCGAGCGATCTTAATATCTCAATATCATGCTCCTTCTCAATTATCAACATTGTCAGCGACCCTATTACATTAAAGGATGCTATAAGCAGTATAAAAGAGAGTATCAGAAAGATAGCCAGTCTTTCAGACTTCATCACCTTATAGAAAATTTCCTGCTGCTGGTACTTATTCTTTACTGTAAAATCAGGTCCGAACAGGTCCTCAACTTCCGACTGTATCTCCTCAACCGTTGAGCTGCCATCAAATTTAATCTCAATAGCCGATACTTCACTATCATATTCCAGCAGTCTGCGCATAACAGTTAGGGGAATAAAAATATACCTCGAATCGTAATCCTGTTCAACAGAATAAATCCCCGAAGGAAATATCCACTCACGCACAAAGGCATTTGTAAGATCAGTGTTCCTTACCTTTCCGGTTCTGCGCGGCACATAAATATTTATAGGATCCAGGAAATTAAGAGCTATACCCAGTGTATTTGCTACCCCCATCCCAACAACTGCATGCTCTCTTCCGTTTTCGGCCCTCAGTAAAAACTCGCCGTCCCACATTACACTATCCAGTCCGGTTACTGAACTATAATCATCCTCTACCCCCTTTACAGTAGCTATATACTGCCTGTCGTCATATCTTAAAAGTGCATTTTCCTCAAGTATCATCGACCAGTCTGCAATGCCCTTAATCTTATCCAGGGATACAAGCTTATTATTATCCGGCTTAAATACCTTCCCCTCTGTTATTCTTATCTCCAGATCGGGGTCAAAGGTTCCGAAGATTGACTTAACCATATCCTCAAGCCCGTTAAAAACTGAGAGGATAATAATTAAGGCCATAGTACCCACCATCACCCCCAAAACCGAAATTGTCGAAATAATATTGATAGCATTCCTCGACTTCCTGGCAAAGAGGTATCTGCGTGCTATATATATCGATAGTTTCATCTCTTATCCATTAATCTTCTTTTATGGCCACAACCAGAAGCCCTGTTCCTTCACTATGATCTACTCTGGTGTCAAAGTAATTAAGAATCAGAGCAAAAGGCATAACCACGATATACCACAGGGGAAGTAAAATAGCAAATAACCACGACTTATTAAGCAATAGAACTGGCACCTTCATTGACAGTCGCCACGATATTTTACCGGGCCTTCCGTAAGTATATCTTGCCACCACCCTGTTAAAGCCCGCGTTCTTCAGTTTATTGCCTATCTCCTCCATACCGTAACCATCCCTTACATGCTCGTCGATAAACGACTCATCATGATCATGATGCACATCAGATCCGCCCCTGTCTGAGGGTGTTGAAATAATCACCCTTCCTCCCTTTTTAAGTGAGCTGTAAAAATTCTTAAAAACGCTGATGTCATCCTCAATATGCTCCATCACATCTACCGATAAAATCATATCATAGCTGCCTGGCTCATTAAATTTTACAAGGTCGGCATACTCAAATATTACATTAGAGGCCCTGATCCTTTCAAAATACAGTGAACAATCCTCTATCTGCTCCTTCTTAACATCCACGCCCTTAATCTTCCACCTGCGGTTTATCCTGTGCATCCTGTAGGTATACTGACCAAAGCCCGATCCTGCATCCAGAACAGATACATCTTCGCCGGCTTCAACAGCAAACTGTTTAACAGCCCTTTTAACATGCCAAGTCCGAAGCAATAATATATCAAGCAGAATATAAAACAATTTCCTGAGCCATGGTGCCCTGTTAACAAGCCTTCCGATTTTTCTCTTTACAGGATCATATTGCATATTATTCTTCGCTTAACAGTGATTCGATATTATCAATATAATCAAGGCTGTCGTCGAGATAGAATATAAGCTCAGGCACTACCCTCAACTGGTTGCGGACTAATTTGCCAAGCTCATTTCTGACAGATCCCTTTGCATTATTAATACTCTCAAGTACCTTCTCATTACCTTCCGAAGGGAAGACGCTCAGGTAAATCTTCGATGTAGCCAGATCCGGACTAACACGTACCGTTGTAACAGTAATCATCTTACCCGGGGCCAGCGTTATTGTTTTCTTCCTGAGTATCTCGGCTATCTCTTTCTGCAGTAACCTGGAGATCTTTTTCTGACGAGTCGATTCCATTGTATTATTATTTGGCACAAAGATAGATTATTAAGACGAAAGACTAAAGACCAAAGACTAATTGACTAATAACTGTCCATATCTGAATAGGAGAAGGTGCTGGCATGGAGTTGCCTTGCTGAGCAAGGCTGATGGACAACAGCCAGCTATAGGCTGGCAAACCCCATGCTCCATTCTCCCTGCTCTTTGCTTCTTCTCCTTTGATTTTCGACCAAAATCCACTACGTTTGCGATGGAATAAATATTAATATAATGGATACAGTAGTAAGCGGAATAAGGTCAACAGGAAATCTTCACCTGGGAAACTATTTTGGTATGGTAAAGAATGCTGTTAAAATGCAGCATAAGAATAATTGCTATTTCTTTATAGCTGATTATCATTCTCTTACTACTCATCCTAAGCCTGACGACCTGCATGCCAATATAAAGCAGGTACTGGCCGAATACCTTGCCTGCGGAATAGACCCCGAGCTTGCAACATTATTTATACAGAGTGATGTGCCCGAGGTATGTGAGCTATATCTCCTGCTTAATATGAATGCATATAAGGGAGAGCTGGAACGGACTGCTTCCTTTAAGGAGAAGGTCAGGAAGAACCCGGATAATATAAATGCCGGACTGCTAACCTATCCTGTTCTGATGGCTGCCGATATTATTATACACAGGGCCAATAAAGTACCTGTGGGAAAGGACCAGGAGCAACATCTGGAAATTACCCGTCGATTTGCCAGGAGATTTAACCAGATGTATAAGGTTGATTATTTCCCTGAGCCGGATGCATATAATTTCGGATCACAGCTAATCAAGATACCAGGTCTTGACGGTAGTGGTAAGATGGGTAAAAGCGAGGGAAATGGGATTTACCTCTTTGACGAGCCCGGGGCAATCAGGAAAAAGGTTATGAGTGCTGTTACCGATGCCGGTCCGACAGCCATAAACCAGAAGCCTTCCGAGCCGGTACAAAATCTTTTTTCAATTATGGAAATATTGTCAGATGCTTCCACAATTGAGTTCTTTAAAGAAAAGCACGCATCCTGTGAAATACGCTATGGCGATCTGAAAAAGCAGCTTGCCGATGATATAATAGCTTTTACAACACCTATACGCGAAAGAATAACTGATATACTGGCAGATCCGGATTACCTGAGGGGTGTTGTATCCAGAGGGGCCGAAAAAGCCCGCGAAAGTGCCGGCAAGACCATTAAAGAAGTAAGAGAAATATTAGGCTACCGACCCTTTTAGCCTTTGTCCGTAGTCCTTTCTTCGTCCGCCGTAGTCCCGATTTCTCGGGACGAAGGTGGAGTCCTTTGTCCCACAAATAAAAAAGGGACGCTTATTATTGCGTCCCTGCCCTTTCTTGTAGAGGTATATATTTGAGATTGCCTGTATAACAAAAAGAACAAATAACGTGCCAAAGTGCTATCTGTTGAAGGATGTCTGTTTTACTATTTGGGAAGCTAAAATCAGAAGAAGAAGTGAAAGGCGGTGGCAAACCCTAACAACCAGACTGTCGAATGGAAATGAAAAAATGGTTTAGAAACCATCTAGAAATAAACCTAACTTTGTAAAGAACCATTAACCGCCTTTCAGCTATTATCAATATGATCGGGGCCAGATTGACCATATTGAACTTCTTATGTAAAATTACAAGCTGTAAGTCGTTGCAACAAAGGTTTCGCAGTGATATACCTTAGCTCATAAATTAATCTGCATCATCAAAAAAAGGTGATGCAGGTCACTGTCTTAATTCTCTTGTTTTGGTTCGGCAAAAATATTCCTGCTGTTACCCCCTCTCCATTCAGTTACCTGACGGGTATTAACATTATACCTGTCGCCGGAACGAAGAAGAAAGAACTTGCCTCCATTAGCCAGGCTGGCAGTGTTATAAGGGTTCTCAGGCCATAGATTATAATCAAATATCGCAACAAAGCTCTCGCCAATAACTTCCATCTCGTTACCCTCTACCACAATGGCTGTATTTTCATCAAGACCAATACCCAGGAGGTCGGGATAAGCGCTGATTATCTCAATCAGGTCGTGCTGCCTGTTTCTTACAAGGAGGTGCTGATCGATGGCCGATTTTGTAAGGTAATTAAAACCCGCCTCATGGTCGCCCATCATAATAGTATTTGTTTTAGTATCTCCCCTGGCCAGATAAGAACCCTGTATGGTAGCCCCGGCCGAGCTCCCTCCTATCACACCGCCCCTGTCGAGCACCTTCCTTATCTCTGTCTCTGTTATTGTTCCCGCATATGCATCTACGATACGCCATTGCCTGCCACCTCCAAACCATATTCCCATAGCCCTCCTTATCGGTTCAACAAATTCTTCCGTCTCGGCTACCTCAGGGTCGTAGGTATGTACCACACTTACATCTGTTGCTCCCCTTGAGGTAAGGAAGCTCGCTGTTCTCTCATAATCAAATTCTTCTGCTGATGCAGTTGGAATAATTACAATCGGGGCATCATGTCCTCCTGCCAGTTCAATAAATTTATCAATTATTACCGTGTCGCGCATAGCACCACCAACAATAACTAGAGATCCCTTTTCAGGACCGAAAGTACCGGTGGTATCGACAGGTCTGGTATTATTAGTAGAACAGGCTGTAGCCAGGATGATAAATAAAGCGAATAGGTAAGAAAGTTTTTTCATAGTCCGCTTAATTTTTAAAAATTAAAGATAGGAAAAGATAGTTAATTGGTCCAGATCGGAGCGTTATTTGTTATTTGCTGCCTGACGGCAGCGTTATTTGACTCACTAACGTTCGTCGACATTGGTAATTAGTTAATAACGCGACCGTAGGGAGCAATTAACGTTCGCAACGCGAACAACTAACCACTACCTATATCATTTGCCCAGTCCCCGAAATGTTTTACTTTTGCCATCCAATATAATTTCTTAATGAGTACTTTCCTTTTAGACAAAATAATATTTGGTCCTGTACACAGCCGAAGACTGGGTGCATCACTCGGCATCAACCTGCTGCCAAACAACAGAAAAATATGCAACTTTGATTGCATCTATTGTGAATGCGGCCTGACTCATAGTGCCGATATAAGTAAGGAGGAGATGCCCTCCAGGGAACAGGTTAAAAACGCTTTGTTTCAATCTCTTGAAGATATTGCAGCTATCGACCAGGAACCGGATGCTATCACATTTGCAGGAAATGGAGAGCCAACAATACATCCCGATATCGCAGGGATAATTGAAGATTCCTTAGAAACAAAAAATATCTTCTTTCCCGAGTCTGATCTTACAATACTTACAAATGCAACAAGCATACTTATACCAGAGGTAAGAGAGGCACTGAAAAAGACAGATAAATGTATTCTTAAGCTCGATTCGGCTCTTAACAAAACACTTCAACTGCATAACAGACCAAATATTAAGATAGATGCAGAAAGCCTTATCGACTCAATGGCTGATCTTGATTTTGACATCACTATTCAGACAATGTTTATTAAAGGCACTTACAATAACACAACCATAGATAATACTGGCGAACAGGAGCTGGAAGCCCTTTTAAAGGCATTTGCCAGGATCAGGCCTGCAGAAGTACAGATTTATACTATCAGCAGGGATGTTCCTGATGGTCATAACATCAATAAGGTAAATCCTGAAACTCTTAATTCGATAGCTGAAAGGATTAATAAATTAGGCATCAAGACCCGTGTGTCGGCCTGACAGGGCACAACATCCCTCGGGCTTCTACGACCTGAATGCCAAGTCTGAAGTACTTTGGGAGAATGCCCCTGGGTTTAATCAGAAGATCATCATCACAAAAAAAACAGTAAAAAATGCCAGTAAAAAACCTGTGTAAACCTGGGCAGGGCTATGTGAATTCATATATAGCCTTACGCTCATTACAAGTCCGGAAAGTATAAGCAGGGGCAGCAATATTATTAAAATATCGGTTCTCATTCGCAGAGAGAGTGCAATAGCCGTGGCAAGCAGGGCACCCATGCCTGCAGCATGAACGGAGATTTTCCAGAAAAAGGTATTTATCAGAATCAGTGCAGAAGTAACAGATACTGCCAGCATAAACGATTTTATTAATACCGGGATCTGGTAAGAATAGAAGATGATTGTGCTAAGCAGGTACATCATCGAGCCAAGGGCAAGCGGAATGATTCTCTCGGCCCTTGTATCCATATTATAAGACCTGATAATATTCCTGTATTTCAGCAGTGGAATCATGGCCAGCGGAACAACAGTCATATTAATTGCAACAAGTAAGAACATTATCCTTTTCATTGCCGACGGCAGGTGGACCATTAATGTGGGAGAATAAAATATTACCAGAAGACCATAAACCGGCATAAAAACCGGGTGAAAAATAAGCGATATAAACCTTGCTAAAAGATCTTTGTTTTTTTGCTTTATATTCTCTTCCATTATAACTCTTTCCTAAGTCGTGCAACCGGAATATTCAGTTGCTCTCTGTACTTGGCCACCGTACGCCTGGCTATCTGGTAGCCCTTCTCCTTGAGAATATCGGTAAGCTTTTCGTCGGTAAGGGGCTTCTTCTTTTCCTCCCCGGAAATGCATTCCTGCAGTATCATCTTTATCTCCCGCGTTGATACTTCCTCTCCTGAATCTGTCTGCAGTCCTTCAGAGAAGAAATACTTAAGGGCAAATACTCCAAAATGAGTCTGTATATACTTGCTGTTGGCCACTCTTGATATAGTCGATATATCCAATCCTGTTGCCTCGGCTATATCCTTTAATATCATTGGCTTAAGCTTTGTTTCGTCGCCATCAAGAAAGTACTCCTCCTGGTAGCTTATTATTGCCTCCATGGTAAGCAGCAGGGTGTTTTGTCTTTGCTTCATAGCATCAATAAACCACCTGGCCGAATCAAGCTTTTGTTTTACAAAGGTAATTGCCTCCTTCTGTGTCTTTGTCTTTTCCTTATCCATGCTGTAGGCCTCGAGCATCTCGGAATATGTACGGCTTACCCTTAGATCCGGCAGGTTACGTGCATTAAGGTGAAGCTCCATCTCGTTGTCTGTAAGCTCCAGGATAAAGTCGGGAACAATATGCTGATTGTTTTTATTTAAGGGATCACTGAATGAGCCACCCGGCTTTGGATTCAGTTTAAGTATTTCTTCAAGCGCCTCCTTCAGCTGTTCATTATTTATATCAAGCCTGCTCTGTATCTTATCATAATGCCTCTTGGTAAATTCATCGAAGAACTTATCCAGAATGGTATGGGCGAGTGCCGTAAGCTTATCTGCGAGGTCCTTTCTCTCTATCTGCAGAAGCAGACATTCTCTCAGGTTTCTGGCTCCCACGCCGGCAGGATCCAGATCCTGAACTATCTCCAGAACCTCTTCAAGCTCTTCCTCTGTTGCCGTAATGTTCTGACCAAAGGCAAGGTCGTCAACTATATTATCAAGTTCCCTCCTCAGGTAACCATCTTCATCAATATTACCAAGGATCTGCTCGACGAGTATCTTTTGCTTATCGCTAAGTATGCGCAGACCGATCTGACTCTCAAGATGCTCATGAAATGATGATCCCGTAGAAAAAGGGATCTCACTACTACGCTCACTTTCCTTGCTGTAGTTTCTTGTCTGGAGCCTGTAATCGGGAATATCCTCATCATTGAGGTAGTCGTCGAGAGAGAACTCATCCTGTTCACCCTCTTCATACTTCTCCTCTTCTGTATCCTGGTCGGAAGAAAGCTCGTCGGCTCCTTCTTCAAGTGCCGGGTTTTCTTCAATCTCCTTCTTTATCCTTTGTTCGAGATATATAGCAGGGATCTCCAGCAGCTTGATCATCTGTATCTGCTGTGGAGATAATTTTTGTAATAACTTCTGTTGTAGTCTCTGCTTTAACATTCTCTAAATCGCTGACACAAATATACTCTAAAATTCGGCGCTTCTTGGTGTTCTGGGAAATGGAATCACGTCCCTTATGTTCTTCATACCTGTTACAAATAGGATGAGACGTTCAAATCCAAGGCCAAAACCACTATGAGGTGCTGTTCCGAATTTTCTTGATTCCAGGTACCACCACATTTCCTCCTCGGGTATATTCATTTCCTTCATCCTGGTCTGAAGCTTTTCAAGGTTTTCCTCTCTCTGCGACCCACCAATAATCTCACCGATATAAGGAAATAATACATCAAGACCTCTAATGGTCTTACCATCATCATTCAGCTTCATATAGAAGGCCTTTATCTCTTTTGGATAATCTGTAACCATAACAGGTCGCTTAAAATGTTGCTCAACCAGGTAGGTCTCATGCTCTGCCTTCATATCCTTACCCCATCCTACAGGAAACTCCCATTCTCTGTCTGCAGCTTCAAGAATCTTTACGCACTCGGTATATGTTGTTCTTACATAGTCGTTTTTAACAATAAATTTAAGCCTTTCTATCAGACCCTTATCTATCATATTATTCAGGAATTCAAGGTCCTCAATGCAGTTATCCAGGGCGTAGTTTATAAGATACTTTGTAAAATCCTCCGCCAGGTCCATATTATCGTTATTATCATAAAAAGCCATCTCCGGCTCAATCATCCAGAACTCGGCCAGGTGACGGGGAGTATTTGAGTTTTCTGCCCTGAAGGTCGGACCAAAGGTGTATATCTCACCAAGCGATAAGGCCCCGAGCTCACCCTCCAGCTGACCAGATACTGTAAGGTTTGTCTCCTTGCCAAAAAAGTCGTTGCTATAATCTATCTTTCCATCTTCACCCCTTGGCAGCTTATCCAAATCGAGAGTTGTAACCCTGAACATCTCACCTGCTCCTTCGGCGTCTGAGCCGGTAACTATCGGGGTATGCAGGTAATAAAAACCCTTATCGTTAAAATACTTATGTACGGCATAGGCCATGGCGTGTCTTATCCTGAAGACAGCACCAAAGGTATTGGTTCTGAATCGCAGGTGGGCAATCTCACGAAGAAACTCCATTGAATGGCCCTTTTTCTGAAGAGGATATTTCTCAGGGTCGGCTTCACCATAAAGCATCAGCTCCTTAGCCACAATCTCAACACTCTGGCCCTGTCCCTGCGAAGCAACAAGCTCTCCCCTTACTCCTATAGCAGCCCCGGTGGTAATACCTTTCAGCAGCTTATCTTCAAAAGCAGGAACATCAACAACTACCTGGATATTATTAATTGTCGAGCCATCATTAAGAGCAATAAAAGAAATGTTTTTATTCCCCCTTCTTGTTCTTACCCATCCCTTTGCCAGAACATCCCGTCCCGGCTCAGACGCTAATAATACCTTTACCTTTTCCCTCTTCATAATAATCGTTCTTACAGTTATAGGGTACAAAAATAATCAAATGTTATATATACAACTAGTTTAGTGCAGGGAATAATCTGGCGCAGGGCGCAGGGAAAGAATGTTGTATTAAATCACAGCCCGCCAATGGCGGGCTTGTAAACTATTGCTTGCCAGGCAAGCATCTCAACTGAAGGCCTGTGCGGAGTACCTAGCCATACATAAACTGCGAAACCTTGGCAAAGTTAGCCCTGGGGTTCATGCAGCAGACCGGTATACCAGAGCTATTGGCGATAATTGCCTGCTCCTGGGCACCCATTACATAATCGGCCATATTAATATTTTTAGTCGTCATAATAAGTATCAGGTCGGCCTTAAGCTTTTCGGCAAACTCAATAGTCTGCTTGGCAAGGTTGCCCTTGGGAAGATCATGTATTTTATATTCTATATTGTTCTGTATAAGATACTTGATTGCAAAATTCAAATTAATATTAGTCTTCTTCAGAAGGCTCTTATCAGTGGTAACAACCTTCAGGATATGAACCTTCGATTCAAAGTACTTACCCATAAAGATTGCCATCTTAAGCTTCTCCTTATTCTCCGACCTGAAGTCAACCGGAAATACAATATCGTGATACTTATCCATATCTTTTGGGGCATCCTGCACAACGATAAACGGAATCTTTGATCCGACAATAACTTTCAGGGCCCAG
Organism: uncultured Rikenellaceae bacterium; assembly: GCA_964634565.1. GTDB lineage: Bacteria > Bacteroidota > Bacteroidia > Bacteroidales > VadinHA17 > JAUVKT01. Next base: position 36,518 of record CAZWLP010000018.1, read on the forward strand.
CTGCCTGTAAGCTTCTGCATCCCTTTTAATCCATGAGTACCCATTACAACAAGATTTGGCTCAGCTTCATTTACAAACTCACTGATTGCCGTAAAGATCGTCCCCGGCATCATTTTATAATCGACTTCAACCCTGTATCTGGTAGCTGCTTCCGAAATAACCGTCTTGAGTTTATCTTCCGCCTTCTTATAATCTCCTGTCTTAATAGAACGATTAACTATATGCAGTAATACGATGGACGAATTAACCATCCTCGAGATCTTTACAGCATGCTGAAGGGCATTTTCAGCCACCCTGGTAAAGTCCCACGGAACAACTATAACTTCTTTTTCCTTATCCATTGCAATTCATTTATTGGTAGTATGTAAAGTTAAAAGGAATTAAGTAAATTTCAAACGAATTATATACCTGAAAATTAGTCAGGATCACACTATTTCTTTCTCTGCTTTCTTTGGCGGAACAAGAAATGTAGTTACTATAGCAACAAACAGGGCAACAAAAAAAGTCATTAACCTTGCCGGCACACCTTTTTCGGTAAATGAACTTATAAGAGCGGGGGTCTTTTCTTCTATCATATTATATTCCCAGTAGGAGCCCATAGACGATCTCAGGTCTGTTTCAAAGTTGCCGGCTCCAATATATTTCCGGCCTTCCATAGCTTCAAATATCTCAGCGTCATCGCTACTTATAAGCTCCTGCTCAATAAGAAAACTAATCTTATCGCCTGTCACCTTATAGTGCTGCTCATATCCGCCGCTTATCCAGAATATAGTAAACAGTAATCCGAATATTATAGTTGCCAGAGCTGCCCTGCCATGAAAGCGTTTCCAGAAGAGTGAAAAAATTATAATAACCGAGAAGGTACAGCCAATGCCGGCCCATACATAGCTTACCAGTGTAAAGATCAGTTTTGAGGGCGACACATAAGCTATACCCAGTGCTATCACGGCGAGCATAGCAGTAACAAGCCTCGATCTGCGAAGAGTTCTGTTCTTCCGCTCGTCCTTATCGCTTTTCTTAAGAATGCCCTCCGATAGCTCTGTAGCCGACAGTATAAGAAGCGAGTCGGCCGTCGATATCATGGCAGCAATTGCTCCGGTAATAAGTATGGCAGCAATGGCAGGCGGAAATAATTTCAGTATTACACTTGGCATCACATATTCCGGATCGTCAAGACCTGCCGGTCCGAAAATAGCAATACCTATCCATCCGATAGACAGGGCCCCGATATAAGCAATCACCGTCCATATTATCCCTATATTCCGGGCAATTTTTGCCTGCCTTGCGTCCTTTATTGCCATAAATCTCATGCTTAGCTGGGGCTGACCGCCCAGGTAGCCAAAAAACCACGAGAAAGCACCTGCAATCATCAGTCCGGCCCCAAACCCACTTGCGGCACCCGTCATGGAAGTATAGCCCGGCCCTGCCGAAGTAAGTGCTTCGCTTATGGAGCCGGCATAGAGATCGGGATTATTAGCCAGGTAAATTACACCGGCAATCGGACCAATTATAAGGGTTACTATCATTACTATGGCCTGGATAACATCGGTATAAACAACCGAGCGGAATCCACCGTATATAGTATAGGGAACGATAATTGCGGCGGTAATAAACATACCCAGGCGGGCATCGATATTAAACATTGTATGGAGCGTTTTGCCTCCACCAAGGAACTGTGCCCCTACATAAAAGAAGAAAAAGAAAACTATTGTAAGGCTCCCAACTATCCTTATCTGCCTACCTGTCTCACCATGTTTCTTTGCTATATATTCTGTAAATGTTGTAACATTATATTTCTCGGCTTCATCCCTCAGTCGCCAAGCCAGAACCACCCATGCTGTTACTATCCCGGCCACACATCCTATAGCTGTCCATACCTCGGTAAGGCCCATGGCATAAGCAGCACCAGGCAGTCCGAGCAGGGCCCATGATGACTCGCCCGTTGCCCTTTCCGACAGGGCAGCCACCCAGCCCGGTAATCCGCGACCGGCAATAGCATAGTCCTTACTGCTTTTTACTTTTCTGCCCTGGTACATGCCCCACAATATCAGCAGGCTCATATAGATTAGCATCACTATCAGTATCTGAATCTGGTTATCCATAACTGTTACTTACAAATTAATATTACCCTGACCGGTTTCCCTTTTCCGGTTTCCGAATATATAAATAATGTTTGAGTGGCAGAAGAGCGCATGGCAATTTTCTGGTTTTCCAGCCCAGGCTCATCCTGGCTCCTCACTAAATTGATCCACTGGATCAATTATTAACGCTCGGCCCTGGTTTCCTTTCGTCTTTTGTCCTTAGTCCTTTGGCTCCATCTTTCCTTCCCCGGTTTCCTGTTTCCTGTTTCCTGTTTCCGCACTTATACTTATATTTGCTCAATAATACTTTCTGCTCAAAACATGTCTATTATCGTCAGCAACATCAGCAAGTTCTACGGCACTCAGGCCGCACTCGACAATGTCTCCTTCACTATCGGAACGGGAGAAATCGTAGGTTTTCTCGGACCAAACGGAGCAGGCAAATCAACCATGATGAAGATTATAACAGGCTATATACCTGCTTCATCGGGTCAGGTAATAATAGATGATATGGATATTAGCGAAAGCCCTATTGAGATTAAGAGGAAGATAGGATATCTGCCCGAGAACAACCCCCTCTATCCCGATATGTACGTTATCGAGTATCTTAAATTTATTGCAGGTATTTATAAGATCGGAAAATCTGCCGGTCAAAGGATTAAAGATATAATAGACCTTACCGGTCTTGGCCAGGAGCAGCATAAAAAGATAGGTGAGTTATCGAAGGGATATCGCCAGAGGGTAGGTCTGGCGCAGGCACTTATCCACGACCCGGAGATACTTATACTTGATGAGCCTACCAGCGGACTCGATCCCAACCAGCTTGTAGAGATACGAAACCTTATCTCGACAGCCGGCCGGGAAAAAACTGTTA
>CAZWLP010000019.1:0-37284 GCA_964634565.1 uncultured Rikenellaceae bacterium
ATGGATGATGAAGGAGAGATAATTCCTATTATTGCAGATGGGGATGATGCAGATATGGAAGAGAATAATTTTCCCGGGGAACTGCCTATTCTGTCACTTAGAAATAATGTTCTCTTTCCGGGAGTTGTATTGCCTATATCGATAGGTCGTCCTAAAAGTGTTAAACTTATCAGGGATGTATATAACAGCGACAGGATAGTTGGAACGGTTGCACAAAAAGATCCCGAAGTTGAAGATCCGCATTTTGAAGATCTTTATAAGGTAGGTACTATTGGTCAGATCGTAAAGCTGCTCGAAATGCCCGATGGCTCTACTACCGCAATAATTCAGGGGAAAAGAAGAATTGAACTTACTGAAAAAGTTTCAGAGAATCCTTATATCGTATCAAAAATAAAGCTGTGCGAGGATATCTACCCGGAAGATAAAACAAAGGATTTTGAAGCAATAGTCGGTTCACTTAAAGACATGTCGCTCAGGATAATTAAGATTAACCCTGCAATATCACAGGATGCTTCTTTCGCAATAAAAAATATTGAGAACAAGACTTATCTTATAAATTTTATTTGTTCAAATACCAATGTTGGATTAAAAGATAAACAGAGTCTGCTGGAAGTAAATTCCTTGTACGACAGGGGCATAATGCTTCTGGAGTTTCTTGTGCAGGAGATGCAGTTGCTTGAACTTAAAAATGAACTGCAGTCAAAAGTAAAGAGTGATCTGGATCAGCAGCAAAGAGAATTCCTCCTTCTGCAGCAGATGAAAACTATCCAGAATGAACTGGGCGATAACCCTCACGAAAAAGAGATAGGGGAGTTCAGAAGAAAAGCAGAGAATAAAAAGTGGAGTAAAAATGTTGCCGAGACATTTGAAAAGGAGCTTGACAAACTTCAGAGACTTAACCCGGCAGCAGCTGAATACTCCGTTCAGATGAACTATATCCAGACAATGGTAGATTTGCCATGGGGCGAGCATACAAAGGATAATCTGGATCTTGTACACGCAAGAAAGGTTCTGAATAGCGACCACTACGGGCTTGAAGAAGTTAAGGAGAGAATTCTTGAGCACCTTGCAGTTATTAAGCTTAAGGGCGATCTTAAGTCTCCTATCCTTTGCCTTCACGGTCCTCCGGGCGTTGGTAAAACATCTCTTGGAAAATCTATTGCAGAGGCACTCGGCAGGAAATATGTCAGAATGTCACTAGGCGGACTGCATGATGAGGCAGAAATAAGAGGGCACCGCAAAACCTACATAGGTGCCATGCCAGGCAGAATTCTTCAGAATATAAAAAAAGCCGGTACATCTAATCCTGTTTTTATACTCGACGAAATAGATAAGGTCGGACAGGACTTCAGGGGTGATCCTTCTTCAGCCCTGCTCGAAGTTCTTGATCCCGAGCAAAATAATGCTTTTCATGATAATTTTCTTGAACTTGATTATGATCTGTCAAATGTGCTGTTTATTTCTACGGCAAATACTCTCAACACTATAAGTCCTGCTCTAAGAGACAGGATGGAACTGATAGAAATAAATGGTTACCTCCTGGAGGAAAAGATAGAGATTGCCAAACGTCATCTGCTTCCTAAACAGCTTGATAATCACGGAGTAAAGAAGAGCCAGTTTAAACTTGGCAAGCCTGTAATTTCTGAGCTTATAGATAAATATACTCGCGAATCAGGAGTCAGGGAGCTGGATAAACGTCTGGCTAAACTGGTTCGTACAAGTGCAAAAGAAATAGCATTCGAACATAAGATAGATCCTTCAATCTCTAAAGAAAGATTACTTGAGATACTCGGTCCACCAAAATACAGCAGGGATCAGTATTCAGGTAACGAGCAGGCCGGAGTTGTTACAGGCCTTGCCTGGACTGCTGTTGGAGGAGAGATTCTCTTTGTTGAGACCAGCCTAAGTAAGGGCACAGGTAAACTGACCCTTACAGGGAATCTGGGGGAGGTAATGAAGGAATCTGCAATTATTGCCCTTGAGTACCTTAAAGCAAATACAGAAGTACTTAAGCTGACCGATACCTTCTCCGATAAATGGAATGTACATGTTCATGTTCCTGAGGGGGCAATCCCAAAAGACGGACCGTCGGCAGGAATAACTATGGCTACCTCAATAGCTTCAGCCTTTACTCAGCGCAAGGTTAAGAAATTTATTGCTATGACAGGTGAGATAACTCTGCGAGGAAAAGTATTGCCGGTTGGTGGTATTAAGGAGAAGATTCTGGCAGCAAGAAGAGCCGGTATTAAGGAAATTATACTTTCTGTAGAAAACAGAAAAAATGTTCAGGAAATTAACGACCTTTATCTGAAAGGATTAAAATTTAGTTATGTCGAAACAATAATGGATGTTCTGGATCTGACCTTGCTTAAGCAGAAGGTTGATAATCCGAAGACGATAATTTAAATCTGGCAATATGCCACGCCTGATAACAGATCAAAAGGCCAACTTCGGCACAATGCCGGTCTTTATGACCGCTATCTCTACTATTCTGGGAGCTATACTCTTTCTCAGGTTTGGATATGCAGTAGGTAATGTTGGTTTTATTGGTGTTATTGGTATTATTATTCTGGGCCACCTTGTTACCTTTCCTACAGCAATGGCCGTAGCCGAGATTTCAACAAACCAGAAGGTTCGGGGTGGAGGAGCATATTATATAATTTCAAGGTCGTTTGGAATAAATATTGGTGCATCTATCGGATTTGCTCTCTATCTTTCCCAGGCTATCAGCGTGGCTTTTTATATTATTGCTTTTGCAGAAGCATTTGATCCATTGATTCATTGGATGTCAGACAGGTGGGATATTGTTATAAGCGATAAAAGATTGATTAGTATTCCTACCATGACCCTTCTTTCGATTGTTTTTCTTACAAGGGGTGCTAATCTGGGAATGAAGTTTCTATATATTGTTGTGGCTCTGCTTTTTACTTCCCTTGTATTCTTCTTTGCAGGAAGTGGTAACTCCCCACCCGAAGTGGTTAATCTCGGAGAGAGGGTAGCTAATCCGGACAGCTTCTTTTATGTATTTATGATTGTGTTTCCTGCTTTTACGGGTCTGGCAGCCGGATTGGGCCTGTCGGGAGATCTTAAGGAACCTCAGAAATCAATTCCAAGAGGTACACTTCTTGCTACTATAGGTGGCTTTTTTATTTATATTGCTGTAGCATATAAACTGGTAATTTCAGCGACACCTGGAGACCTTGCAAACGACCAGCTGGTAATGAGCAGAATTGCCCTCTGGGGCCCCATTATCCCTATTGGCCTTGCGGCAGCATCACTATCATCTGCTCTCGGATCAATAATGGTTGGTCCACGCACCTTGCAGGCACTGGGCAATGATAGAATATTCCCGTCAAAGAGGATAAGCAACTGGTTTGCCCGTGGTAAAAAAGGTTCAAATGAACCAATTAATTCCTCTCTCGTCACAATCCTAATTGCCTTTGTATTTATCCTGGTTGGAGATATTAACTTTGTTGCCCAGATTATTTCTATGTTCTTTATGGTTACCTATGGTGCGATATGTATTATTTCGGTGCTTGAACATTTCGCTGCAGATCCTTCCTACCGACCTACTTTTAAGTCACGCTGGTATATTTCTCTGGTAGGAGCACTGCTATCAATATGGCTGATGTTTAAGATGAATGCCCTGTATGCAACAGTATCTTTAGTAATGATGGGCCTGTTTTATTCGATGATAAGTAAGACAGGCAGAGAACGTAAAGGACTTGCCAAATTATTTCGTGGGGTGATTTTTCAATTAAGCCGGCAACTGCAAGTATTTGCCCAGAGAGCAGATAAGGAAGACCTAAACACTTCGTGGCGACCCTTTGCTATTTGTATCTCGGCAGATTCTTTTAAAAGACGATCTGCATTTGACCTTCTTCGATGGATCTCGTACCGCCACGGGTTCGGAACATATATTCACTTTATTAAAGGACTTCTTAACCAGAAGACAAATAAAGAGTCGAGAGAAGCAGTTCAGAAATTATTAAATCTTTCATCAGGTAGTAAAAGCAGGGTCTACCTCGATACTATAATAAGTCCTTCTTATACCACGGCCATTGCACAGGTAATACAGCTTTCCGGGATATCCGGTAAGGGTAATAATTTGATCCTTTTTGAGTATTCAAGAACCGAGCCTGAAAAGATCAGAGAGCCACTGAAAAATTATGAACTTATCAGCTCAACAGGCTTTGACACCTGTGTGTTAAGCACATCCTATAAAGGGTATGGATATAAGAAAGAGATTCATTTATGGATAAGCCCAAACGATTTTGAGAACGCTAACCTTATGATTCTGCTGGCATATATCATACTTGGACACCCCGACTGGCAGAGAGGGGAAATAAAGATATTTGCATCTGCAAAAGTGCACCTGCTTGAGAAAAAGAAGGAGAAGCTTCTTGAACTTATTAAATCAGGTCGTTTACCCATATCTGCATCAAATATACAGCTGGTTGACGCAGATGAAGAAGATATGGATAAGGTTGTTTGCCAGTATTCACTCGACGCAGATCTTATTATATTGGGATTTACAGGTAATGAACTGAAACAATATGACATAGATATTTTTAAAGGATATAAAGACCTTGGTAATATCCTTTTTGTTAATGCTAACGAGGATAAAGAAATTGTTTGATAAAAATATATGATATGACTGATAGAAGAATTGCCTTGTTCCCCGGATCTTTTGACCCGTTTACACTGGGTCACGAATCAATAATAAAGAGAGCACTCGGACTTTTTGATGAGATAATTATCGCAATTGGAGCAAATGCACTTAAGGATGGATTTTTCTCACTCGAAAACAGGGAGAGGATGATAAGGGATGTCTTTAAGGACTACCCCATGATTAAAGTTGCTCATTATGAGGGACTTACTGTTGATTTTGCAAAAGAACTAAGTGCCAGATATATTCTGAGAGGTATAAGAACTGCAGCTGACTTTGAGTACGAAAGAGCAATTGCCCAGATGAATAAGGCAATGTATCCGGATCTGGATACAATAATGCTACTTACCACTCCTGAACTAACACCAATAAACTCTACAATAGTAAGAGATGTAATAAGAAATGGAGGAGATGCATCGATATTTATCCCTAAAGGAATAAATATAAATGATTATAAGTGAGGCATATATTTCTTAAGAACTTCTGACAGTATATCACCTACCGATTCCCACATATCTGCTTTAATGTTATCAAGTGAATCCTGATCGATCCAGTCGGCCTGAGTAATACCTTCTTCCTCCTGAGGTATGGTGTTTCCATGGCCATTGTAACCGAAAAGGAACCAGTATGTCTTTTTCAGATAGTATTCTCCATTGAATTTATATATATGGTAACTGGGAGATAGTTCAGCAAGAGTATCCCCGCAGTCAACTCCACATTCTTCCTTTATTTCCCGTCGGGCACATAGCTCCGGCGTTTCGCATGGTTCAAAATGACCTTTTGGGGCATCCCACTTTAAATATCTCTTAATCAGAAGTACTCTTTTTGCCTTATCTGTTACAATGCCGCCAGATGCTTCAAGGAAATGGAATTGTTCAATAAAATTGTTCCATAAAGCATTAATATCTTCTGAATATATATTAAGGCATATAATTGCCGGGTCTGACAGGAAAGAAGATATATGATCAGAAAGATCGTCAGGATCATGGTATTTATGTAAGAAGCAGTAATTTTGTAACTGGTCGGGATGACTGCTGATTATTATAAATCTGTTTTCAAAATATATTTTATACATTTCTCTTATGGAAAATAATTCAAAAATGGTTGCTGAATACCTGTTACAAATTAAAGCAATAAAATTAGAGCCATCAAATCCTTTTACATGGGCATCAGGTTGGAAATCTCCGATTTATTGTGATAACAGGAAAACTCTTTCATATCCGGAGGTCAGAAACTTTATAAGAGATGCTTTTGCACATAAAATAAGGGAGAAATATCCCGAAGTTGATGTTATTGCCGGCGTTGCAACCGGAGCAATTGCAATTGGAATGCTTGTTGCTGATGCTCTCGGCCTGCCGTTTATCTATGTAAGATCTTCGGCAAAAGGACATGGACTGGGTAATCAGATTGAAGGTTACTATAGGGAGGGTGACAGGGTGCTTATTATCGAAGATCTAATTTCTACCGGAGGAAGCAGTCTTTCCGCTGTCTCGGCTCTCCGGGAAGCAAATTGTAATGTTATGGGAATGCTGGCCATATTTACCTATGGCTTTCAGAAATCTGTGGATGCCTTTGAAGAAGCTGATTGTGAGTTGGAAACACTTTCAAATTATGACGACCTTACCGAACTAGCTGTTGAGAAGGCTTATATTAATCCTGAACAGTTAATTACACTTAAGGAATGGAGGCTAAATCCTTCAGGCTGGGGAATCTAGAAGATATGGAGAATCTATCAAAATTTGAGAGCAGGGTTGGCAAAATTAATGGAGATAGCCAAGCAGTTTATGCCTTCCTTAATGATATGCGTAATTTTAAGCAATTCCTGCCAGAGGGTAAGGTTAACAACTGGCTAGCCGAAAAAGACAGCTGCTCTTTTGAAGTATCTCCTGTTGGAAAAGCCAGCTTGAAGATTATTGAAGCAGAACCATATAAGTTTGTTAAGTATGAGGGCAGGGGGCTTAATAATACTAATTTTTATCTCTGGGTACAGCTTAAGCAATTATCAGATGTTGATACAAGAGTAAAGATTACAATAAAAGCAGATCTTAACCCCATGCTTAAAATGATGGCTTCGGGTCCACTGAAAGATTTTCTAGATAAGTTGATAAGTGGTATGGAGAATTTTACCGATTGGTAGGGTTTAATATAAATTCTATCTCTTTATAAGAATATACCTTTTCATCTCCCTCTTCTGATCTGATAATCAGCTGTCCAGACTTATTAACACCCCTTAATACACCTCTTATAATTCCGTTTTTAGTAATAAACTGTGAATCAAGGTCTTTAAGGTACAGAAGGTTCTCATAAGATCTGTCAATTTTATTTAATTTACCATTTTGCAGATCAGTGTATCTTATTTGAAGATTTCTGCATACCCTTTCCAGGATGTTCTGAACATTATGTTTATTTTTGCTTATCTGCGATAAGGAGATGGGATTCGGAATTTCTTCCGGAAAGTCTTTTTGATTAATATTTAAGCCTATACCTGCAATACTCGATGCTATTTTATCCCCGATAATCGTATGCTCAATCAAAATACCTGCTATTTTGTCACCCCCATAGTATATGTCATTAGGCCATTTTATTTTAAAATGATCAGAATAATTTTTCAATGTATCTGTTATTGCAAGCGATACTATCTTTGAAATGTAAAACTGCTGCTCAGGAAGTATGTTCTTTGGTAAAAGGATTACGCTTATAATCAGGTTCATAAAGGGGTCGCTATGCCACTTATTCTCGCGCTGACCTCTTCCCTTTGTCTGGTAACCGGCAGAAATCACCATCCCATCATGCGCGCTGCCCCTGCTAATTAAATCTGCTGCAAGCTCATTTGTTGATGACACATTAGCATGATATACTGTTTTATTCCCTATTGGCATGTTAATCAGCTCTTTAACATATATATTCAGGTACTTTTCGTACAATTTTCCTCAGGTGGGTAAAATGGCACTGTAATTGTAAAAAATAAATTAGCTCAGCAAAAGTAATAATAAATGTTTGTACTTTCGTTGATGAACTTTTTCTAAATAACAGAAGTTAAGCTAGATGAGCAAAAAAATAGATGAATCTTCACAACTTGTTGAAAGTATTATAGAAGGCATTTTTGAAAAGAATGGTCAGAATGTAGTAAAAATGGGGATGGGTAAATTGGGAAACTCATTCTGTGATTATTTTATTATTAGTGATGCACAATCAGGTACACAGGTAGATTCTATTACAGAATCGGTGATTGCCAGAGTTAAGTCCGACACAGGTGAGGCGCCTCTTCATAAGGAGGGTCTGGATAATTGTTTCTGGGTATTGCTCGATTATGGAAATGTAATTGTTCATATCTTTATGGATGAGTATCGCAGGTTCTATAATCTTGAAGGACTCTGGGCAGATGCGGAGATTGAGAATATTGTTGACAGTAAAAAAATTTAAGAGATATCAGAAATGGCAGAGAAGAGTAATAACAATCCTGGTTCAGGTAAAAAAAGCGATAAGAATAACAAAGACGGGAAGCCAAAGTTTAATGTTAACTGGATTCTGGCGGCAACAGCTCTTGGATTTATTGGAATTAACCTCCTTTTTGGGGGGAGGAATATTACCAAATCCAGGGAATGGAGTGATGTTCAAAGTATGATTGAGAATCGTGATATTGAAAGGATAGTAGTAGTTAACAAGGATAAGGCGGAAATTTTTCTTAAGCCGGAAGCAATAGAATCGGGAAGATATCCTGAAGCATCGGGAGGTGGAAATGCTTTTAGTATGGGTCAGATTGGGCCTAATTTTGTTTATAATATTGCATCGGTTGAGTTATTCGACAAGCAATTGTCTGAAGAGCAGGACAGAGCAGGATATTCACAGGATGAGAAGATTCATCCTTCCTATGAAACAAGAAAAAACTACCTGGGTGATATTCTGGGTTGGATACTGCCTTTTATTCTAATACTTCTGATATGGGTGTTTATTTTCAGAAGAATGTCTGGTGGAGGAGGAGCAGGTGGAGGCGCCGGCAATATATTTAGTGTAGGTAAGTCGAGGGCCCAGATCTTCGATAAGGATACAAATGTGAAGATTAACTTCAAAGATGTAGCTGGTCTGGAAGAAGCCAAGACAGAGGTTATGGAGATAGTTGATTTTTTGAAAAACCCGAAGAAATATACCTCCCTGGGAGGCAAAATTCCAAAGGGAGCACTGCTGGTAGGCCCTCCCGGAACGGGTAAAACACTTATGGCTAAAGCTGTAGCTGGCGAAGCGAATGTTCCCTTTTTCTCTATCTCGGGATCTGACTTTGTTGAGATGTTTGTGGGAGTTGGGGCTTCGCGCGTAAGAGATCTTTTTAAGCAGGCAAAGGAGAAAGCTCCGTGTATAGTTTTTATCGATGAGATTGATGCAGTTGGAAGGGCGAGAGGCAGAAATGCAAACTTTGGTGCTAATGATGAACGTGAGAACACACTAAACCAGCTGCTTACAGAGATGGATGGCTTTGGAACAAATATAGGTGTAATAATCCTTGCTGCAACAAACAGGGCTGATGTACTCGACAGGGCTTTGCTCAGGGCAGGAAGATTCGACAGGCAGATACATGTGGAATTGCCTGACCTGAACGAGAGAAGGGAGATCTTTAAAGTTCATCTTAAGCCAATAAAATTACCGAAAACCTTTGATGTCGATTTTCTTGCCAAGCAAACGCCTGGTTTTTCCGGCGCTGATATAGCTAATGTATGTAACGAAGCTGCATTGATAGCTGCCAGGAAAAATAAGAAGATGGTAGGTAAACAGGACTTTCTTGATGCTGTCGACAGGATAATTGGCGGATTGGAAAGAAAAAACAAAATAATTTCTCTGGAGGAGAAAAAAACAATTGCCTTTCATGAGGCCGGTCATGCTACAGTAAGCTGGCTGTTAAAATATGCCAGTCCGCTTGTTAAAGTTACTATAATTCCAAGGGGAAGGGCTCTTGGTGCAGCATGGTACCTGCCAGAGGAAAGGTCTCTTACAACTCAGGAACAGATTCTTGACGAACTGGCTTATGCTCTTGGGGGAAGAGCTGCCGAAGAGATGATATTCGGGAAAATCTCCACAGGTGCTTTAAACGACCTTGAAAAAGTTACAAAGCAGGCCTATGCTATGGTTTCATACTTTGGAATGAGTCCTGAAGTCGGTCACCTGAGTTTCTACGATTCTTCAGGTCAGAATGAGTATGGATTTACGAAACCCTACAGTGAGAAAACAGCAGAACTTATTGATGCTGAAGCAAAAAGGATAGTTGGCGAATCTTACGAGAGAGCTAAAGAAGTGTTGGCTAAAAACAGAAAAGGACTGGATCAGCTTGCTAACCTGCTACTTGAAAGGGAGGTGATATTTAGTGAGGATCTTGAAAAAGTATTTGGGAAAAGAGTGGGAGACACTGCCAGAGAGGAACTTACTGAAGAGAAAACAAAAGCCGTAAAGAAAGCTTCAGTCACTGCCAGGAAAAAAACCTCCGGACCAGTGAAGACAAAAAATACTGCAAAGAGAACTGATTCTTAAAACTGTTAGCCTTGAGAAACTTCCTGACACGTACTATTACAGGATTTTTTATTGTACTAATTGTATTTGGTGGTATTGTAATCCACCCGATTACTTTTATCCTGGTGGGCCTTGCAATTTTAATTGGTTCTCAACTGGAACTTAACAGAATACTATTTTCTTCAAAGGGCAGAGAATATCTTATTAAAAGCCTGATGATATCTGTTCCGACCTTCCTTCTGTCGCCATATATTGCTGCAGGTATTCTTTCTGAATCATTGCTCCTTGTGCCTGTCCTGTTGTTTGTTCTGATTTTTATAGCAGAACTTTTCACTAAAGGGAACAATCATTTTGAATCGCTTTCGAGAGTACTTTTTATGGTAGTGTATTCGACTATGCCCTATTTATTTATGGTATTTTCAGCATTTAGCAATATGAAAGGGTTTTCCGGTTTTTCTCCAGATCTGGTTGCAGCTTTTTTCGTTCTCTTATGGGTAAATGATACCGGGGCCTACCTGCTTGGGGTTTTATTTGGAAGGCATAAACTCTTTGAAAGGATCTCTCCAAAAAAAACATGGGAGGGATTTATAGGCGGAGCCTTACTAACATTAGTCGCCGCATGGTTTGCAGGTAAATTACTGGGTTCTTATTCACAAACTGACTGGCTAATAACAGGGTTGATTGTTTCTGTTTTCGGAACCCTGGGAGACCTGTTTGAATCACAGCTTAAAAGAGATGCTGGAATAAAAGATTCAGGCTCTATCCTTCCCGGCCATGGGGGAGTTCTGGATAGATTTGATGGTCTTACTTTTGCCTTTCCCGTTTTGTATATCTATATTATATTTTTTGGTTGATTGATAACAGTTGATTAGTTTTGCGCAGGATGAAAATTCACAGGGAAGGATATAGTACTTTACTCTTTGTCGCAGCAAGCCTTATTCTTATTAATTCAGGCTTATATTTTTTTGCCGGATTCAGAGACTGGATAATGGGATTAAGCTCCGCTATATCCCTGCTTATACTGGTTTATTTTACCCAGTTCTTCAGGAGCCCCGAAAGACTTGTAAATAAGAATAGTAATGTGATATATGCACCTGCAGATGGGAGACTCGTGGTTGTTGAAGAGACAACAGAGAATGAATATTTTAAAGATAAGCGTCTGCAGGTTTCAATTTTTATGTCTCCCTATAATATACATGTTAACAGGAGTCCTGTATCGGGCGAACTGGTATATTATAAATATCATCCCGGTAAATTTCTTGTAGCCTGGCATCCAAAATCTTCTGAGCTAAATGAAAGATCTACCCTGGTATTCAGGTGCGATAATGGGGTGGAAATAATGGTAAGGCAGATAGCCGGAGCAGTTGCCCGGAGGATAGTAACTTATCCCGGGGTGGGCGATAGGATTGAACAGGGCGACGAGATAGGCTTTATTAAATTTGGGTCAAGAGTTGATCTCTTTTTACCTCCGGGTACAAAAATAGATGCCTTAATAGGAGATTCAATACGGTCTGGAATAAGTAAGTTGTCTTCTAACTTTAATTAGAATCGCATAAAATAAAAATATGAACAGAGTTGATAACAGGATACACAGTATAACGGATGATGTAAAATGGATTGGCATCCTGGACTATGAGATAGTAACATTTGATATAGTTATGGAGACGGAGTATGGTACAACATATAATTCATACTTTATCAATGCTGAAAAGAAGGCAGTTATTGAAACTGCAAAAGAGAAATTTCGGGACACATATCTTCAAAAATTAAGCTCTCTTACTGATCCATCAGAAATAGAATATATAATCTTGAATCATACAGAGCCTGATCACTCAGGTTCACTTAAGCATTTGCTAAAACTGGCACCTGATGCAGTTGTTGTTGGAAGTGGCAATGCAATCAGATATCTGAATGATATGGTCGGGGCTTCTTTTAAATCGCTGGTTGTTAAAGATGGAGATACACTTGACCTTGGAAATAAGACACTCCGCTTTGTGTCGGCGCCAAACCTTCATTGGCCTGATTCAATTTATACATACCTTGAGGAAGATAAACTTCTTTTTACCTGCGATTCTTTCGGGGCTCACTATTGTGATGAGGAAATGTTTGATGACAGGGTTGGTGATTATAGTGACTCGTTTAAGTACTACTTTGATGTAATCCTGAAGCCTTTCAGCAGGTTTATGCTTAAGGCTATTGAAAAAATAAGTCCCCTTGAAATCAATGCAGTCTGTCCCGGACATGGTCCAATACTAAGGAGCACCTGGAGAGATAAGATAGAACTGTCAAAAAGATATGCAGAAGAATACCTTAATCTTACAAGCGTTAAACCTGTAAAGAATGTACTTCTTATGTATGTATCAGCATACGGATATACCCGGGAGATGGCAGAGATAATTAAGGTAGGAATTGAAGGAGTCCCCGACACAAATGTCACCCTGCTTGATATAGAAAATATAGATCTTGGTGAACTTGAATCTGAAGTGGTAAAAGCCGATGGACTCCTGGTAGGATCTCCTACAATAAATCAGAATACCTTGCTTCCGATATATAGATTATTTGCAGTAATTAATCCATTGAGGGATAAGGGAAAACATGCTGCAGCATTTGGTTCGTATGGGTGGAGCGGTGAAGCTTCGGGTATTATTGCCGGAAACCTGAAAAACCTTAAGCTTAATGTAATGGACGAGCTTGGTAAGTTTAAGTTTTCTCCCGACGAGGAAAAGCGTATCGAATTGGTTTCCTTTGGAGCGAAATTTGCCAGTGAACTCGCTAAATGTGAGTAAAGTAAAAGGCAACAGTTTCCTGTTGCCTTAACTTCAAAAATCGTATTCCTTATTCCTGTTTCGCCAGTCTATGAGATCTTAATCACCCTGTTAACCCTGGCGTCTTCTTTTGACTTGGGAATTCCTACAGTGAGAATTCCGTTTTTATAGGAAGCACTTATTTTTTCACTGTCTGCATTTTCCGGAATTGTGAAGTTCCTGCAGAATGACTGGTAGCCAAACTCTCTCAGAGAGTATCCATTAGCTGATTCCTCCTTATTATCGTTTTTCTCAGAAGAGATCATCAGGATGTTCTTGTCAATTTCAATCTTAATATCTTCCCTGGATATTCCGGGCAGAGCAAGCTCAATATTGTAAGCTTTTTCATCTTCCCTCACATTTACTGCCGGCTTAAATGTACTGGCTGGCTTAAAAAATGAATCAAGATCATTATCAAAAAAGTTTGACATATACATTGGTCTGTAAGTTTTTCTAATAGGTAACATAATTTTATCCTCCGTATTTTAATTAATATTTGTTTTATAAACTGATAATTTCAATTTATATACCAATTCCAATAAAATGACAAAATGACATTTGTATATATGATAAAACTGCCAAAATGGCATTAAGGTATATCGCAAAGTGCAAATCTGGCACAAGGATTATTCTTTTCTCATCCCTGAGTCAAAATGTTTTATGCCTCGCATAATGTGAGGAATTATATTCTTATATTTAGTTCACTTAATTCTGAAAGGGATATTTTTTGTAAGTCGCATAGCATTCTTGTAAACATTTTTTAATATGAATATTGTTCCAATTGAGAATTGGTTCGTGGAATTTAAAGGAGGGCCTTTGTATATTGCCGGCCCCTGCAGTGCTGAGTCTGAGGATCAGATTATGAAGATTGCCGGTGCTTTAAAGGAATCGTCGCCACCGGCAGTATTCAGGGCTGGCATATGGAAGCCCCGCACTCGTCCGGGATCATTCAGCGGGGTAGGTTATAAGGGATTAAAATGGCTGGCAAAGGTAAAGCAGGAGTTTGGGTACAGGATTGCTGTTGAAGCTGCATCGGCCAGTCATGTTAAACAATGTATAGATGCCGGTGTGGATATATTGTGGATAGGAGCACGAAGTGTATCCAATCCGTTTTCAGTAGATGATATTGCATCCTCTCTCCAGGGAGTTGATATACCTGTTTTTATTAAGAATCCACTTAATCCTGATATTGATTTATGGATTGGAGCTATAGAAAGAATCTCTTCCGCAGGTATAAGGAAGATTGCTGCTATACATCGTGGATTCTCACCCTTCGAACGTACACTCTACAGGAATATGCCTAAATGGGAAATTCCAATAGAATTACGAAGACGAATACATAATATTCCTTTACTCTGTGATCCCAGTCATATTACTGGCGATTCTTCACTGGTATATGAAGTATCTCAGAAAGCGATGGATCTTAATATGGACGGATTGATGGTGGAAGTGCATAATAATCCATCAGAAGCCTTAAGCGATTGTAATCAGCAGATCACTCCCGGGCAATACAGGGAATTAATAGAGAGGCTTATTATCAGAAAGCCCGGATTTGACGATCCCGGCTTCCTTAATGACCTTGAGGAGCTACGCAGTCAGGTCGATTCAATCGATCACCAGCTTGTAGAATTATTGAGTGAGAGGATGAAGATAATCAACAGGATAGCTGAATATAAGTTTAGTAATAATGTATCGGTTCTACAGATGGAACGATGGCTTGAGATACTTAAAACAAGAACAGAGCATGGTAATAACATTGGTCTTGATACTAAATTTATGGAGCAGTTTCTTAAACACCTACATCAGGAGTCGATAAGAAGACAAACCGATGTTATGATTGAAAAAAAGAAAAAGGCCAATGGCTTATCTGATAAGTCCGTGGCTGATTGAAACCGTTACGTATAGAATAATAATAAGAGGTATTGAATCCACTCCTGTTCCTGCAGCAAGCATTATTGCCAGCAAAATAAATATAAACCTCAGTTCATTTCCTTTAAACCTGAGGTGCTTTACTTTAAGAGAAAACATCGGAATCCGTGTGACCATCAATACAGAAAAGCATATTGTAAAGAAGCTGAGCACCCATCTTGAGGAGTAGAGAGTTTCTATTATCTGGCTTTCCGATAACTCACTAGTAATAATCAGGCCAATAATAAAGATTGCATTTGCCGGTGTTGGCAATCCCCTGAAGGATTCTTTTTGAGAATCATCAAGGTTAAAAATTGCCAGTCTTAGACCGGATAATACAGGTATCATTACAGGCAGCCAGATAAGGTATGCCTTAAATTCGTCTGCACCGCTGCCAACTAATATCAGATGATGCATCATCAGTCCCGGGGCTACTCCAAAGCTGATAAGATCGGCCAGACTATCCAGTTCCGCGCCAAGTTTGGAGCCTGCATTCAAAATTCTTGCAGCCAGCCCGTCGAGAAAATCAAATACCAGTGCACCTGTAAGTATCAATGCAGCAACTAATACTTCACCCCTTGTCAGGAATATAATAGCGATAAATCCGGATGCCAGATTTAATAAGGTAAGCAGGTTTGGGATATGCTTTTTCATTTAATTTCTTGTCGAAGACAACAACAGGGATGTAAAATTAAGATAAATTTCAGGAATATGCCCAATTTGGTTATTTTTACACATATAACGGATGTTTATGGAGCACCTTAAAAATCTGAAAATAGCGGTCGATTTCGATGGTACTATAGTTGAACACCAGTATCCGAAAATAGGGAAGGATCTTCTATTTGCTTTTGAAACCTTAAAGGAATTGCAAAAGAATGGTGCTTTATTGATATTATGGACTTTCAGGGCCGGAAAAGAGCTGGATGAGGCAGTTTCATACTGTTTGTCGAGAGGAGTAGAATTTTATGCGGTAAATAAGAATTATCCTGAAGAAGTATACGATGAATCAATCAGCAGAAAGATAAATGCCGATGTTTATATTGACGATAAGAATGTAGGGGGCTTTAGAGGTTGGAGTGAGATATGGCAGGATCTGAGTCTTTATGATCTGAGGGAAAAGGAAACAGAAAAAATACTTAAGCGGCGCAAATTTATTTTAACCCGACTGTTTGGCAGAAGAAAAAATGTATAATATGAGAATATCTTATTTCAGATTATTTTTTTTGATTATGATCCCTTTTGGGATACTGTCGGGTTTTTCATGTAAAGGGAATAGCTCTGATAAAGATCTTACAGGAGACAACATTATAAATACAGCAGAAAAAAAAGTTGCTGTAAAACTTATCAGGATTGACCGGCCATCAGAAAACCAAAGGTTTAGCTCCGGAGAAGAACTTTATGTTTCAGTCTCTGCTCTTGGAGGGGAAGTACCTGACTCAGTCAGGATATATTATGACGGCACCCTGGTAGAAACACTTTATCAGGAACCCTGGAATTTCGGGGTGAAAACAAATGATTCGAGGCTTGGAAAGATTCCGCTTAAGGTAATTGCTTTCTCAGGCAATAAGAGGCCTCATACATTAACACGTTTTATTCTTATGTTTTCTGATATTATTCCGGAAGCAGGATCCTACAGGGTAGTGAACACCTACCCTCATGATGATCAGGCTTATACACAGGGACTACTGGTCTACAATGGTTATTTTTACGAAAGTACAGGTAAGGAAGGCAGATCGACACTCAGGAAGGTAGATATTGAAACAGGAGAGGTACTGATGCAGCACAAGCTTGAAAATAAGTTTTTCGGAGAAGGACTTGCTTACCTGAAGGGTAGATTTTATCAGCTTACCTGGCTTAAAAATACCGGGTTTGTTTACGATGCCGATTCGTTTACACAGATTAATACCATTCACTATGATACCCAGGGCTGGGGACTCACAACAGACAAAGAAAATTTATTTATGAGTGATGGTACAAATACTATTTATGTTCTTGAGCCCGAATATTTTACTGTTATATCTTCATTTGAAGTATATGATAATCAGAAAGCAGTGTTCCAGTTAAATGAGCTGGAGTATATTGATGGAGTACTCTGGGCAAATATATTCACATCGAACCTTATTGCTAAGATTGATCCTGTAACAGGTAAGGTTCTGGCTTATTACGACCTTACAGGGATAATCGATAACCTTGATAAAAATCTCGACTCTGAAGAAGTGCTTAATGGTATAGCATGGGATAGCGAGAATGAAAGAATGTATATAACAGGCAAAAACTGGCCGAGAATATTTGAAGTAGAGCTATACTAACTTATACTCCGTAATAAATAGCTCTTATGCTTTTTGGAAGAATTTCAAATTCAACCGGGGTATGCCCCAGCAACTCTCCATCGGTCTCAAGATCTATTTCCGGATCAGATTCAATCCTTATTCTTTCCCCTTTAAAAGAAATAATCTTCGGATGTTGTAGAATAGATCCGTCGAATAGCTTTTTAAGACTCCTGATAATCTCGATCTTTGTCATACTCTTTATAACTGTAATATCAAATAGCCCATCATCAATAATTGCCTCAGGAGTTTGAATCATACCACCACCTGAAAATTTTCCAATTCCAATGCTTATTGAAAATGTGTCATTCTCTGTTTCGGTGTAATTTACAATAACCTTGGTATTGGTTGTTTTGTAATTGGACAGACTTTTAAGAAGAGCCGCGTAATAACTCGACTTGCCTGATTTACCCAGGTCTTTCTGGATATTTGTTCTCCTAACAACCGAAGCATCAAATCCCATTCCTGCAATATTTGCGAAATACCTTTGCCCTGTACTGCCGTTAATAGTATAATTTGCTCTGCCGGCATCCTGTAACATTGTCTTTCCGGACTTTATAGCAAGTATGGCTTTTTCGTAATCTTCAGGGATATTATACATTTTACCCCAGTCATTACCGGTACCTACGGTAATCATTCCAAGCGTAACTTCGTTACTCTTACATGCGTCCTGCTGAAAGATTCCGTTTACAACTTCATTCATAGTACCATCTCCACCAATTATAATTATCCTGCGATATCCTGCTGTAATGCCTTCGCTCGATAGTTCTATTGCATGATACTTTCTTTCGGTAAACATGGCTTTATATAAAAATCCATTGACCTCAAGAAGATTTGATATCTCTGACCAGTCGCGTTTGCCTTTTCTGTTGCCTGCATTTGGATTTACAATAACAAGCCATTTGTTATAAGCAATATTTTCCCCCATTGTTGAAAATTTGAATTTCCAAAGATGGTAAATTTTAAGTAAACTGAGAAAATGATTCTGAGATACTTATATCAGGGTGTTAATAAAATGTTGAAAACCCCGAAAAAATTGTTTACAATTACACTCTTCCTCAAAGAATGATCCCTGTCATAAATACTAAATTTGAGGCTCTTGATAAAGGGGAAAAATCAAATATATTTTAGATGGCAAGAATTATATCATTGGCGAATCAGAAAGGCGGAGTAGGTAAAACAACAACAGCAATTAATCTGGCTGCAAGTCTTGCAGCTCTTGATAAAAAAGTATTGGTTGTTGATTCAGATCCTCAGGCAAATGCGAGCTCAGGACTGGGAGTGGATGTAAGGAAGGTAGATACAACTATTTACGATTGCCTGATCGACGGGGCTGATCCTAATAATGCAATTGTTAGCTGTGAGATTGAGAACCTGGATCTGATTCCGTCAAACATTGACCTCGTTGGAGCAGAGATCGAGATGTTAAATATGGAAAGAAGGGAAAGTGTATTAAAGAATGTTCTTAACAAGGTTAATAATGATTATGACTATATGCTTGTTGACTGCTCTCCCTCACTGGGCTTATTAACTGTTAATGCACTTACGGCTTCAGACTCTGTGATTGTACCCGTGCAGTGTGAATATTTTGCTCTTGAGGGACTGGGAAAACTACTTAATACAATTAAAATAATTCAGGGTAACCTCAATAAGGAACTTGAGATAGAGGGCTTTCTTCTTACCATGTACGACTCGAGGTTGAGGTTATCGAATCAGGTTGTGGATGAGGTAAGGAAGCATTTTCAGCAAATGGTTTTTGAAACAATAATTCAAAGAAATATCAAGTTAAGTGAAGCTCCGAGCTTTGGCCAACCTGTATTACTATATGACGCTGAGTCGAGAGGAGCAGTGAATTATCTGAACCTTGCTAAGGAACTGATAAGTAAACTTGATGGAGAGGACTAAACCCTAAACTTAATAAACTACTATACTGTATTATGGCACAAAAGAAGGCATTGGGAAGAGGACTGGGGGCACTGATTGATGGTGTTGAAAAGGAAGTTCTTGAAAAAAAGGTTGAAGCAAACCTGGAGATTGATATTTCTACGATTGAGTTTAATCCCTTTCAACCCCGTACCCGTTTTAATGAGGAGGCCTTAAATGAGCTGGCTGCTTCGATGAAAGAACTTGGTATAGTGCAGCCATTAACTGTTAGAGAGAAGGGTGATGGAACATACCAGTTGATTGCGGGAGAGAGGAGATTAAGAGCTGCCAGGATAGCGGGTCTGAAAACCGTTCCGGCATTTATCAGAACTGCCGACGACCAGTCAATGCTGGAACTTGCACTGGTTGAAAATATTCAGCGTGAGGATCTTGATGCAATAGAGATTGCAATAAGCTACCAGAGATTAATAGATGAGTGTAATCTGACACAGGAACAGCTAAGCGAAAGAGTGGGTAAGCAGAGATCCACTGTTGCAAACTACCTGAGATTACTTAAACTTCCGGCTGAGATTCAGCTGGGTATAAGAGATAAGCAACTTACAATGGGCCATGCAAAGACCCTTGTTAATATTAAAGATATCGACCAGCAGATTAAAGTGTACTACCAGGTAGTTGAAGAAGAACTATCTGTCAGAAAGACTGAAGAGCTGGTCAGGCAGATGCAGGTAGAGAAATTGAAAGATCCTTCAAAAGCAAGCAGAAAGAAGCAGCTAAACCAGGATTTTGAAGAACTGTCCGGACATCTCTCAAAAGTCTTTAACAGCGAGGTAGTTTTCAGGATTAACAATAAAGGCCAGGGTAAAATCGTTATTCCTTTCGAAGATTCTGATGATATGGAACGTATTTTAGGGCTGTTAGACAGACTTAACTCCTAATTTATTTATCTTTGCCCGGGTATTATACCGGCATAAGCTGGCTTTGATGTAATTGAAATTCAATAAGCTAATATTATTATTTTTTATCCTGTTAATTATTTATAATAAGCAGGAAGTGTCTGGGCAGACTGATACTCTTGGTATTCAGAAAGACAGGCCGGAGAGAATAGTTATGCCTGTTAAAGCCACTATGCTGGCTGCAGCCTTCCCCGGATTCGGCCAGATTTATAATAGAAAGTACTGGAAAATACCTGTCGTATATGCCGGCTTCGGAGCACTTGGTTACAGCATTTTATTTAATAGTGCCAGGCATATTGAATACCTTGATGCCTACAGGGATGTTACGGATATGGTAGCAGAGACAAATAGCTATTCATTCTTAGAGTTCGGGGTCGATCCTGAAGAGTTCGACAGGGCACTTGGTTCAGATAGTTTTAGTCTGCAGACTGAAGCGTGGGTAAAGGATCAATTGTTAAATGGGGTGGATTATTACAGAAGATATAGAGACCTTAGCTATATTGGTGTAGCGGTCTGGTACCTTATTACTATATTGGATGCCAATGTTGATGCTAACCTCTATGATTACGAAGTGGGTGAGGGCTTAAATATTGTGGTTGAACCGACTCCTATACCAATTGCTTATGGTACTACTATCGGGCTGGGTGTCAGAGTCACATTTTAAAAGAAAGTTATGAGGAAAGGATGGATATTTATTATAGTTTTTTGTTTGTTTCCTGCCGTTGCCGGAGCAGTAAATGATACTATTATTATAAAGAAAGATATAAGCCAGGAGATTATTGAGCAAAACCTCGACAGCCTCGTTAATATCTGGTATTTATCAAAACTGCTGGAAGAAAATCAGCTTATTGAATACGATGCACCGCCCCTTGTTGAATTCCCTGATTCTGTATACAGGAAAAGACTTGAAGCTATTCACTCCGTTGTGAATCTTCCCTACAATTCAATTGTAAGAAATCATATCCATGTTTATACAGGCAAGAAGAGAGACAGGTTTGAAGTAATGCTTGGGATGCGAGAATACTATTTTCCTATGATAGAAGATATCTTCGATTCCTATGGCTTACCGGTGGAACTGAAATATATGGCTGTTATAGAGTCTGCACTGAACCCGAATGCTGTCTCAAGAGTTGGTGCAACAGGTATGTGGCAATTTATGTACAGTACCGGAAGGCAGTATGGACTTACAATTAATTCTGTTATTGATGAGAGGCGGGATCCGGTTAAAGCTACTCACGCTGCAGCCAGGTATATTAAGGATCTGTATAAGGTATATAAAGACTGGGGATTGGTTATTGCAGCATATAATTGTGGTCCGGGCAACGTTAACAAGGCCATTAGGAGATCGGGTAACAGGAAGGATTACTGGGAAATTTATTACCGTTTACCCAGGGAAACCAGGGGCTACCTGCCAGGCTATATAGCCGCAACATATGCTATGACATATTATAAGGAACATAATATTACTCCAATGAAGGTTACATTTCCCGTGGTTACCGATACCATTATGGTAAATCATGATATTCACCTTCAACAAATTTCTGAAGTATTATCAATTCCATATGCTGAATTAAGGACACTTAACCCACAATACAGGGCAGGGGTAATTCCAGGAGCAAGTACTCCTATGTCTCTTACTTTACCGTTTGATAAGCTTGGTGAGTTTATTTCATTACAGGATAGTATTGCCCTGTACAGAGCTGATCATTATCTGAAACCTCAGACAAAAACGGCAAGTCCAAGCCAATCGACCTATATCCCTCCAGATATTAAGGGCAAGGTTAAGCTGATCTATACAGTTAAGGAAGGAGATAACCTGGGATATATTGCAAGCTGGTACAATGTTGGTCTGTCAAGTATTCGTTACTGGAATAATATCTATCGTAATACTATAAGAATAGGACAAAAAATAAATGTATTCGTTAATCCTTCTGAAAAGGATCACTATGCAGCAGTAGATAATCTGAGCTTTGAGGAGAAGCAAAAAAGAATAGGAAAGAGTGTTACTGCAAGGACAGAGACCCTGCCGACAAAAGAACAAATAAGTGGTGATTATGTATACCATACAGTAAGAACGGGTGATACGGTATGGGATATAGCAAAGAAATATGATGGTGTAACTGTTTCTGAAATTCTGTCACTGAACGGAATGAACAGTTCAGGGAAGTTAGCGGTAGGACAAAGATTAAAGATTAAAAGAAAGAGTTAACTCATAAAACCGAAAATTATCGGGAATCAGGAATGAAACCTTATAAGACCCTTCTTATTCTGCTGGTCTTCATGGTTTTACTATATGGGCCATCACTATTCCAATTTGAAAGTATTCATCCTGGAGGATCTGTTTCGATAAATTTGCCGCAGATAGATAAGCTATTGAATCCTTTAGCTCTGAAATCTAATTCTCATAAAGCCCTTCCTGATACTTTAATATTAAGTGTTCCTGAGCCAGATCCCATAGATTCCGGGGCTCTCAATATTATTGAAATGCCCGATTCTTCAGGTATATATACCTCATTGATAGATTCATTAGCCAGTGGCGATAAGCAGATAAGAATAATGTATTATGGTGATTCGCAAATGGAGGGAGACAGGATAACTGATTATTTGAGAAAAATATTAAGGGATGAGATAGGTGGTTCAGGCCCCGGTTTGCTTTCACCAACAATGCTGGTTCCCTATACCCGGACGGCATATATAAGATCTTCTTCAAACTGGGAAAGCTACGACTATCGTTCTACTGCCGATAATGAGATTGAACATTCTGACTTCGGACCACTATTGAGCATAAGTCGGTTTAAGAGTAAGGATATTGATACAACCAGGGCCTGGATAAGTGTAACACCATCAGGCACTGCCGACCGGTATGCAAAGGATTATGATCTGTTGAGAATTTTTTATGGAAGACTGAGAGACTCTCTCAGGATTGATATTAAAGAGGACAAAAGGATGGTATATAGCGGGTGGCTGAGCCCTGTAGATGAGATATCAGAATTTAGCTTTGATCTGACTTCACCATCCAGCATCGAAATTATATTTTCAGGAGTAAGCAGTCCTGATCTATACGGTTTAAGTATAGAGAGTGATAGCGGAATTGTTATTGATAATATCCCTCTCAGAGGAAGTGCCGGAATGGAATTTACCAGGGTAGGAGAGGAAAATCTCAGGAAATCATATTCAATTATTGACCCTGATCTGATAATACTTCATTTTGGTCTGAATGTCGTACTTAATATAAAGGATGACTACAGCTATTACGAGGAAAACATTTACAGGCAGATAGAGCAGCTGAAAAAGATATATCCGGAGACTCTAATACTGCTTATAGGTGTAACAGACATGGCCAGGGAAGATGAATCGGGTATTCATTCTTACCCGAATATACCTCTTATTATTGATGCCCAGAGAAAAGCAGCATCAAGAAGCGGTGTTTTATTCTGGGATTCGTGGCTTAATATGGGAGGGGAAGATGCAATTGTTGAATGGAGAAAAAACGATCCCCCTCTTGCCTCAAACGACTATACCCATATCTCTTACGAGGGTGGTCATAAGATGGGAGATTTAATGTATAAAGCAATTAGCAGGAGCCAGCCCGATAAAAATATTTCCAGACAAGATAGTATAATTCCTGTAGCGCCAGAACAGCTTGTACCTGCTAATAAAGACAGTAGTTTTTATAGAATCATTACGACTTATGATATTGATAAGCCCTTGATGTTTAGCACAGTAGGATTCTGGATCTTCCTGCTGGCATTATTGTGCATCTATAGCCTTATTTTTAATAAACCCCTCTTAAGAAATAGCTATCTCTTCCTTTTCAGTCTGTTTTTTTATTATAAATCGGGAGGAATATTTTTTATCCTGCTAATAATTTCTACCCTGACTGATTACGCAGCAGGTTGGATGATATATATATCCAAAAAGACTTTTACAAAAAAAGTATGGGTCTTTTTCAGTCTGTTTATTAACCTGGGTATGCTGGCTTATTTTAAATATGCCGGCTTTTTAACAGAGGCAATAAATGATTTATTTGGATTGTCTATTCCTCAGCATGACTGGCTGGCAGTATTATTCAACAATAAATTTGATACTGGATTTAATATTAGTTCTATAATTTTACCGGTTGGTATTTCATTCTTTACTTTCCAGACAATTAGTTATACAATAGATGTATATAGAAATAAAACTAAGCCTGTAAAAAACATTCTGGATTTCGGATTTTATGTTTCCTTCTTTCCACAGCTGGTAGCCGGGCCAATTGTAAGAGCCTCGGAGTTTATTCCTCAATTATACCAGAAATTTTCACTCTCAAAAAGAGAATGGAGTTATGCCCTTTTTCTTATTGTGGCAGGGCTGATAAAAAAGATAGCTGTTTCTGATTATATAGCTGTGAACTTTGTCGATAATATATTTGCTGCTCCCGCAGCTTATTCAGGACTGGAGAATCTGCTTGCAGTTTATGGATACGGACTTCAGATATACTGCGATTTTTCGGGGTATACAGATATAGCCATTGGCATTGCTCTTCTGCTTGGATTCAGGTTGCCGGTTAATTTTAATTCACCCTATAAGGCCGGAAATATAACAGATTTCTGGAGAAGGTGGCATATATCTCTTTCGAGGTGGTTGAAAGATTACTTGTATATATCCATGGGTGGAAACAGAAGGGGTAAAATAAGAACAAATATTAACCTGTTTATAACCATGCTGCTTGGAGGTTTATGGCATGGTGCTGCCTGGAGATTTATTATCTGGGGAGGCCTGCATGGTTCTGGTTTAATAATTCATAAATTTTGGATGCGGATCACCGGTAAAGAAAAGTCCGGCAGCAGGGCTGCAAAGATTGTTTCAATAATAATTACTTTCAATTTTGTTGCCTTTTGCTGGATCTTCTTCAGGGCCGAAAATATGGAAACAGTAAGGCTTATTCTTAATAGGATATTTACCAGTTTTAATCCGGGAGATTTATCCTTAATGTTTGCAGCCTATTACAGGGTTCTGGTTGTAATAATTACAGCCTATATAATTCATTTCCTGCCTGTAAGAGTTAAGGAGTCGTATCGGGGATTATTTATTAAGATTCCTGTAATTCTGCAGGTCATACTTGTATATTGTATAGCTATAGCACTGTATAATATACAGTTAACAGACATTCAGCCTTTTATATATTTCAGGTTTTAAGGATTATGGATGTTATTACAGGCTTAAAACCAGGTTAAAGACACTAAGTTCTCCTTTTACTGCTTTTATATTCCTTACAGATAGTCTTCATTACCAGTAGTTCCTGTGAAGGGAGCAACAGCACGTTTATATATACCCTGTACATAGGCTATTGCCATACCATAGTTAGTTACAGGTACTCCCGCTTTTATTGCCGGCTGCAGCCTGTTATGTAATTGTCGGCGTGTTATCATACAACCACCGCACTGTATTACCAGAGAATAATCTGTTATTGGTTTTTCAATTTTGTCGAGTCCGGCAACAACATCAAAATTAAGATTTGCGCCCGTATAATTTGAAAGCCATCTCGGTATCTTTACTCTTCCGATATCGTCGCAGGAAACATGATGAGTGCATGATTCAAGTATTAACACTTTGTCGCCGTCTTTCAGTTCAGATATTTCAGGTGTACCTCTTAGGTAACTGTCAAAGTCGCCCTTATACCTGGCAAGTGCAATGCTAAAGCTTGTAAGTGGGATATCGGCAGGAATTGATGCATCTGCCTTAACAAATATTTGTGAATCTGTAATTACCAGTGCCGGTCTTATGGCTGACATGCTGAGAAAAGTATCTACTTCTCTTTCTTTTAGCACTATCGATATTGCATCATTATCGAGTATATCTCTTATTGTCTGTACCTGTGGCAAAATAAGCCTCCCCTCTGGTGCTTCAACATCGATCGGGGTAATAAGCATTACCAGATCGCCCTGGCTTATAATATCGCCCAGTAAGGTTGGGACTTTTAAAACACTCTCAGGGATAGATTCCTTTATCAGGCTGATAAGTTCCTTATATCCTTTTTTGGTAACAGCAGAAAACCTTAGAACTTCTTTTCCTGTTTTTGCCTTAAGGTCGGTACAGAATTTTTCAGAGGGTTCTGACAGATCTGTTTTATTGTATATAATTATATGTGGGATATCTAGGTCGTAAAACTTTTTAATAATCATTTCTTCAAACTGGCCCCATTTTTCTTCGCCAACAACGAGTATGGCAAGATCAATGGTTTCAATTGTTTTCAATGATCTGTCAACTCTTTTGACTCCCAGGTCACCAACATCATCAATTCCGGCTGTATCAATTAGAACAAGTGGTCCAAAACCGGTAAGCTCAAAAGATTTTTTTACAGGATCTGTTGTTGTTCCGGCGTGGTCAGAAACTATAGCAATATCCTGTCCGGCCAGTACATTAATCAGGCTGCTTTTCCCAAGGTTTCTTCTGCCATATATACCTATATGGGGAGTATTTTCTTTTCCTTTTGCCATCTAGCAATAGTTTCCGGTAAAATTAGCATATATTTTACTATTGTCGTTCCTGCAAGACAAGGAATCTTGTTATCGGATGCAGATCAATATAATGAAATCCCTGTTCCCTGATTTCTCAGGGACAAGCTTCACAGGGATTACATCCGGAATCTATTTAAATTTAAAACTTATTTCATACCCTGTAAGGGATATCACAGGCATATTATCAGTGACTTCCCCTTTATATGCTTCGAATTCGAGGTTAGTGGAATCCTTGATTTTTATTTTTGTAGTCAGACCGACATTCTCAAGGTCAAGATGGGGATACTTGATATAGGCCATAAACTTAAGATTGAGATTTTTGTTATATACAGTCTCACACTTGAGATATTTCCCATTCAGATCCAGTGATTTAAAACCGGAACCCAGTTCATCTATAAAGAAATCATCTTCGTAACCTTCTTCGAGACTGATCGACTTATCAAGGAGGCCCAGCTTGTAATTTACATATTTCGATTTAATGATACTCAGTGAATTTATCTTATCTGATTTAATACTCCCTTCATATATTTCATTTACCAGTAAATCTTTTACATTTTTATTTTCAAAGTCTGTATATTTTGAAGTAATCTCCATATTGAGGCAATTATCTATTTCAAATGTCCCTTCATAACTGTATATTGTAACATTTTGAGCATCAGTAGTTTTAAGATCTGAATATTTCGATCTCATATTAATATCACCAGAGCTTTTAAACGTAAACTTGTCGGTGTAAGAGTCAATGGTTAAGTCCTGAACCTCAGTTGAAAATATCTTTGAATATTTTGAAGTGTACTGGCACTCACCGGCTTTCAGTGTTGTGATATCACAATCGTACAGACTTGCCACAATATCATTACAATTTTTGAGTTCAAAACTCGAGTATTTTGCAGTAATGTCCAGGTGGCCATTAATATTACCTGTAAAAAGTTTATCATTATAAAGGTACAGGCTCAGGTCCCCTTCCTCTTTATCAAGCTCAATATTTGAATATTTGGACTCCAGTTCGAGTTTGGCACTTCTTGGCATCCATATCTCGGCCTTAACTTTAATTTCTTTGTATAATAGGTTTTTCCCTCTTTCAAGTTTAATAGTTTTTCTTCCTATAATATTAGTCTGGGAACTCCAGAACCTGGTTTTAAATACTACTTTACCCGGAGAATTATCAAATTCAAGATTATTTAGATACCTGTCAAGAGTTTTTGCATCTTCGCTATTTCTCAGTTTAGCGCTTACTAATAGTCTTAGTTCGGTCTTTTCACTGTCCCATGTATTAATTACCAGGTCGCAGTCGTAATTGTCTATATTTAATATTCCTGCTGCCCCTAGCTCATAAGTCCATTTATATGTTTTTTCGATGTCGCTTCCTGTCTGAGCCATGAGTCCTGTCATTAATAACAGGAATAGCATTGACAGACTAAATCTCGGATTTATTATTCTTTTCATAATTATCGTTTTTGTTTGTTTCTACTATTATTCTCTCAAGTAGCTCTATCTTTCGTTCGTAGATATTAAATATTGTATTTACAACTCTCTCATTGTCGCCAAGCTTTAAAAGGTCTTCCTGTGTTTCACTGTAGAGCTTATCCAGCTGTTTAAGTTCACCCAGTATTGACCTTATTATTTCGTTATCAGGCACGCTGGTATTGTGTATTTCTTCCTTCTTATACTTTACCATTTGCATGTAATTCTTCTCAATCTCTCCGTATTGGCTGTTTATCTGCGAAAGGGAGTTATTTTTATTAATAGTGATTCCTATACTGAGGTCAATAGCTATATATGATAATGCAATTACTATTATTACAGAGGCAGCTATCCTTTGTAATTTTGAACTTATCCGGAAGGATTTCCTGGCTTCCCTGCTTTTCTGTACAGGTCTGTTTTCCTTTATCCTTTTCCAGATTGCATCATCATCGGGATATTCGACATCGATAGCAGACCGGTTTTTGTTTAGATATTTTTCGAGCTTAGTTGACATATATTTTCTCCTTTAAACTTTTATTCAGGATTCCAAGTGCTCTTTTGTACTGACTTCGGCTGGTCGACTCGCTTATCCCCATCATTTCAGCTATTTCACGGTGTTTATATCCTTCCAGGGCATGTAAAACAAGAATGGTCCGACCACCATCGGGAAGATTTTTAATTTCCTTATGTATTATTACCGGGTCAATATCTGTAAATGAGTCCTCATTAGTCTGATCTTCCAGCTTATAATCTGAAATATCTTCAAAATAAAGTCTCTTTTTTCTCAGAATAGTAAGACAATTATTTATTACTATTCTTTTAAGCCAGGAGCCGAATGAAGTAATACTTGTAAGGCCATCTATTTTTTCAAAGGCAACCAGAAATGATTCCTGGAGAACATCTTCTGCATCCATCTTATTATTAAGGAATCTGACAGCTATATTATACATTGCTTTTGAATATTGTTTATATAAAAGGAACTGGGCACTTACGTCACCCTTCTGGCACCTTGCAATAATATTTTTTTCCTTCCCAGTCATTCTTTATTTCAGAGACGTAAGAATTATTAAAACGTTGGAACAATTAGTATAAAATATTTTAAAGTATATCTGAGATCGTAAATCCCAGCTTAAGTAGATTTGATGGTTCCAGGATTTTTTTCAGCTTTTCTTTTGAAATAATACCTGTTTTCGCCCCGGCTTCAAAGACGTCAATCTTTTCTTTTTTCATAAGACCTGCCAGTTCAGCAGCGTTATTGTAACCTATATAAGGGCTTAGAGCAGTAGTTATTGCAGGGCTTTTTATCAGAGAGTCGTAAGCTGCATCCTTATTGATAGTTAATCCTGGAAACAGGAAATTAGCCATTGATTTATTTGCAGCAATAAGTAGCTTAAGTGACTCCAGCAGAGCATGGCCAATAGTGGGAAGGTAGGCATTCAGATCAAGGCAGCCCTGTCCGCATAATGAACTTATAAGCTGATCGTTTGAGTAAATCTTATGGACAGATGAGATTATAAACTCAGGGATTACCGGATTTATTTTCCCGGGCATAATTGAACTCCCAAGCTGTCTGCCCGGTATGCTGACAAATCCTTTTCCTGATATATCCGACGACAGTAATCTTATATCGCTGGATATTTTCTCCAGGTTCACAGCATGCGATTTTAATATTGCATGAATCTCCACCCAGCTGTCGAGATTTGCTGTCGCATCCTGCAGGTTCTCGCTTCTGGTAACGGGCAGTGATGCTATATTCCTTAACTCAGGAACTACTTCCATTAAAAAAAATCTGGGTATTGCAATGCCGGTACCTGTGGCTCCGCCTCCGAGGTTAACTACTTTAATTCTTTCTTTACATTTTGATACTCTCCACCAGTCGCGGGAAAGTGCTTCGTTATATGTAGAGAACAGGGCTCCGAATGTTGACGGAACAGCTTCCTGCATCTGTGTATAGGCTGTTCTTAGCTTATTACGGCTATCTGTCTCCAGGTTTTCGATCGCCTGCCTGTTAATATTTATTTCTTCTTCAAGCAATTTGAGTAATTGCATTGTGGCAATTGTCAGGGCTGATGGTATTACATCATTTGTTGACTGATAGATATTGGCATCTTCTATCGGATCTATGGTTTTATAATCACCAATTTCTTTTCCCAGAGATAACAGTGCAGTATTAGTTATTATTTCATTAATATTCATATTTATGCTTGTGCCTGCGCCTCCCTGGAGTCCGGGTACAATAAAATGGCTATAATAAATTCCTTCAGATACTTCTATAGCTGCTTTCTCAAGTGCATTTATTATTTTATCATCAAGCAGTTTGAAGGGAACATCGAGCTGATACTTCTCAATAGTTGCTTTTTTAAATTTTCTATAAGTCCTATAGCATGCCAGTTTTACCAACCCAACAGACTTATACCATTCGGGATGAAATTGGATATCTGCCGGGAAGTTTTCTTTTGCTCTTAGAGAATGAATGCCATATAGTGCTTCTGCAGGGATTTTTAACTCTCCCAAACTGTCGCTTTCAGTCCGGTTCATAGCCCAATAGTTTAGTCTTTCACAAACTTAAAGCTTTTACACATACTATGCAATGACATATGGGAGTTTGGAGTTTGGGCTCTCTGCTAACCCGAAACAGGATGGGCAAAAGAAACAACATCTTTCCCGCTAATCTTTCCGGGGCACAGGATGATTAGTCTTTCAAGCACATTTCTGAACTCCCTTATATTTCCGGTCCAATCTATCTTATGAAGTTCGTCTATGGCGTCTTTTGAAATTTCTTTTTTACTCATACCATATTCCTTACAGATTATTTCGTTAAAATGATCTGCCAGAAGAGGTATATCTGTTTTTCTGTCCTTAAGGTCGGGTACATTAATTAATATTACACTTAGTCTGTGATAAAGATCTTCCCTGAAATTATTATTTTCAATCTCCTTACTCAGATCTTTATTTGTTGCGGCAATTACCCTTACATTTACCTGAATATCTTTATCAGATCCAACTCTGGATATTTTATTTTCCTGTAGAGCACGCAGTACCTTTGCCTGTGCAGAGAGGCTCATATCTCCTATCTCATCGAGGAAAATAGTTCCTCCATCCGCCTGTTCGAATTTTCCAATTCTTTGTTTATGCGCAGATGTGAAGGATCCTTTTTCGTGTCCAAACAGCTCACTCTCAATTAGTTCTCCGGGTATAGCGGCACAATTTACCTCTACAAAGGGAGCCTTCGATCGATTACTTTTTTCGTGCAGCTGATGTGCAACAAGTTCTTTACCTGTACCATTTGAACCTGTAATTAGAATTCGTGCCTCGGTAGATGCGACACGATCAATCATCTCCTTAACTTTTAATATAGGTTCCGATTCTCCAATTATCTCATACTTCTTGCTAACTTTCTTCTTCAGTACCCTGGCCTCAGTAATCAGGGTGGATTTTTCCATTGCATTACGCATTGTAATAAGCAGTCTGTTCAGATCAAGAGGTTTTTCAAGAAAATCGAATGCTCCTTTTTTAATGGCTTCAACAGCGGTGTCTATATTGCCGTGTCCGGAGATCATTATTACCGGCACATCATGGGTGGTCTCCTGGACTTTCTCGAGCACCTCAATACCATCCATATTGTCCATCTTTATATCGCACAGCACAACATCATATTGTTGTTGTTCAAACATTTCCAGACCCGCAATGCCATCCTCTGCCAGGTCTACCTTATGTTTCTCATATTCGAGAACATCCTTTAATGTATTTCTTATCGCTTTCTCGTCGTCAATTACCAGTATCTTAGCCATTGATAGATTAATCGTTTAGAGGTTTAGAGGTTTAGAAGCTAAACGGTTAAACTTCTCAACCTCTAAACTGTTTTATCCCTTATATCTTAGCCACTTCAGCATTTCTTTAAAAGTAACTTTCTTGCCATACATCAGTATGCCTGTTCTGTAAATTTTTGCTGCCAGGAATACGAATCCCAAAAATGTTGCTGCAAGAATAGATACCGAAAGCACCACCTCCCATATTGGCACTTCAAATGGTATGCGTGCCATCATCACTATAGGTGATGTAAATGGGATCATCGATCCCCAGAAGGAAAGTGAACTTTCAGGATTCTGCATTGTACCCATGGCAATAAATAATCCCAGTATTATTGGCAGCATTATCGGCATCATAAATTGTTGTGTGTCTGTTTCAGTGTCGACTGCAGATCCTATTGCAGCAAAGATGGAGGCATATAATAAATATCCAAAAATAAAATAGAAGATAAACGAGATTATTACCAAAGGCCAGTTAAAATTCATAAAACTATTATATAGTTTAACGAATTCCGGGTTCTCATTTAGGTTTCCTGATGTTGTGGATTCCATTATTGCTGCAGCCTCGGGCGACTGTTGCATTACGTTTTGCGAAACCATCTCTGTAATCTGCTGGGTGCTGTTCTCAGGAATCAGAATTCCCTTTACAACAAAGACTATCCCGAAAGTAAGTGCTATCCATATCGCAAACTGTGTAAGTCCTACCAGGGCAATACCAACAATTTTACCCATCATCAGCTGAACAGGTTTAACAGATGATATTATTACCTCTACAATACGGTTATTCTTTTCTTCGAATACACCCCTCATAACCTGTACGCCATAGAGAATTACAATCATATACATCATAAAGGCACCTATATACGCAAGTGCCATAGCTATTCCTGTGTTAGTCTCCTTGGTGTCACCACTTTCATCTATGCGAATTGTCTGTACCTTAACATTCGTTTTTACACTTTTTAGTATCTCATCAAGGTTTTCAATATCGAATTGTGCCATCTTCTCGGATTCGATATATTTCTCGAGCGATCGCTCTATGTGTTCGGTAACATTTAATGGTGGTTGTTTGGCTGATACCAGCTGAATTGCATTAGGAACATTTACAACTGTAGGAGAGATGTAAAGTATGCCATAATATCCTGCTTCCTCAAAAGTATCTTTAATAGTCTCAAAATCTACAGCTCCAAGGTAATCGAATTCGAGATATTTGGTGTTCGGAATAACATTCACGAATAGGTCAGAACCGTCTTCAATAACAGCAATCTTTTTAAAATCTTTGTCGTCGCTATCCATTATCAGAGCTGGTATTACCATTAATCCTGCAAAAAGCAATGGTGTGAGAATGGTCATTATAATAAATGATTTCTTCTTAACCCTGCTTGTATACTCTCTTTTTATAATAATTGATGTCTTAGACATAACAGTTGATTTTATTTATTTGAAGGTTTTACATTTGCTTCAACAACCCTGATAAATATTTCGTTCATAGATGGCAGGGCAGGGTTAAAAGACAGGATATTACCTGCTTTCAGCATATCGCCAATAATTTTATTTTCGTTTTTTACTGATGTAGCTTTTAGATGCAGCCGGGATTTACCTTCGCCTTGTTCGTTTGAAAGGATCTCATATACGGAGTTAGTTTGAATTTCAGTTTTGCCCTCAAATTCAACTATATATTCATTGGCAGCCCATTCCTTCCTTATAGTTTCGACGCTGCCTTCAAGTATCGAGTTTGCATTATCGATCAAAGTAATATGATCGCATAATTCCTCGACAGATCCCATATTATGTGTCGAGAAGATTATTGTTGCTCCCTTATCACGTAGATTCAGAATTTCCTTTTTCAGAAGGTTTGCATTTATAGGATCAAATCCGCTGAAGGGTTCGTCGAAGATAAGTAATTTTGGTTCGTGCAATACAGTTGTTACAAATTGTATCTTCTGTTGCATTCCTTTTGATAATTCCTCAACTTTCTTATCCCACCAGTCGATAATCTCAAATTTTGTAAACCATTCTTTAAGCCTGGTTATAGCTTCACTTCTGGAAAGGCCTTTTAGCATAGCCAGATATATTGACTGCTCGCCTACTTTCATCTTTTTATACAGACCTCTCTCTTCAGGGAGATAGCCAATATTTATTAGATCTGTCGGGGCAAGAGGGTGTCCGTCCAGAAAAACTCTTCCGCTATCAGGAGCAGTTATCTGGTTTATTATCCTGAGCAATGTAGTCTTTCCTGCTCCATTAGGACCAAGTAGTCCGTAAATACTCTGATCCGGAACCGATAAAGATACATCGTCAAGAGCCAGGTGCTTACTGAATTGTTTTCTAACATTTTCAGCCCTTAAAAGTGTCATAAAATTATAGTTTTCAGGTTTATCGACTGTAAATATAATATAATTAGTCCTTACTGAGAATTCAGATAGGTGCTATTATATATTTCAAATATTTTAACCGGTAAAATGGTATTCTTATCGGGTGATCTCTATTCAAAGTATGATCTCATCCTGTCAAAGAATCCTTTATCTCCCTTGCCGGGTTTTGGAGTGAAAGATTCAGAACCTTTAATTTTTTCTATAAGTTTCTGCTCATCACTCGTCAGTGTCTTAGGAATCCAAACGTTGATGTTCACCAGCAGGTCTCCTGTTCCGTAACCATTAACATCAGGTATTCCTTTGCCTCTGAGCCTTAGTATCTTTCCTGCCTGGGTGCCTGGTTCTATTTTTATTTTTACACTGTTTTCTACCGTTGGTATCTCGACCTGGGTGCCAAGTATTGCGTCTGGTACGCTAATAAACAGATTATATATAAGGTCGTTTCCTTCTCTTATTAATTTGTCATCGTCTATCTCATCTATCATAACAAGAAGATCGCCTGGAATGCCTCCTCTGCGCGCAGCATTTCCTTTACCGCTAACAGTAAGTTGCATGCCGTTTCCAACTCCGGCAGGAATCTTAATGCTTATGACCTCTTCTTTTTTTAATATACCCTCTCCAAAGCAGGTATTGCATTTCTTTGTAATAATTTTACCTTCTCCTCCGCATGACGGGCAGGTTGATGCACTTTGCATCTGTCCCAGTATGGTATTGGTAACCCTGGTTACCCTTCCGGCTCCCTTGCATGTTGTACATGTGCTATAGCTATTATTATCTGCGGCTCCGGATCCTCCGCAAACATCACAGGACACATATTTTTTTACTTTAATTTTCTTCTCTACACCTTTTGCTACTTCGGCAAGGGTGAGTTTTACCCTTACTCTCAGGTTCGATCCCTTATTTACCCTTTCTCTTGTTCTGCCTCCGCTAAATCCACCAAATCCACCAAATCCGCCGAAGGCATCACCAAAAATATCACCAAAGGAAGAAAAAATATCATCCATCGACATTCCGGCTCCCCCAAATCCTCCGGAATTACCCATGCCGGCATGACCGTATCTGTCGTACCGTGCTCTTTTGTTATCATCACTCAGTACTTCATATGCTTCTGCGGCTTCTTTAAATTTTTCTTCAGCTTCAGAATCACCTGGATTCTTGTCGGGATGAAATCTTATGGCCTTTTTTCTGTAAGCCTTTTTAATTTCATCCTTGCTCGCACTCTTTGAAACTTCAAGTACCTCGTAATAGTCTCTTTTCGACATCCTGTTTGTTTTTTGTTTGGAGTTCGGAGTTTTGTCTTTCCCATCCACTCTCTACCTATTCACACATCCACTTTTTAAACCTGACTTTGCTATTCTCCTATAACAACCTTAGCATACCTCATAACCCTGTCGTTGAGATAATAGCCTTTCTGAATAATATCCACGACCTTCCCTTTTAACTTTTTGTCAGGCGCGGGAATTTTTGTTATAGCTTCGTGCAGGTCGGTGTCAAATTCCTTGTGTAGAGCATCTATTTCTTTGACTCCGTTTCCCTTAAGAAATTCACTGAATTTTGAATATATAAGATCTATACCATCTTTCATCGCCTTGCAATCACTTGCGTCTTCCATTAGCTGAAGGGCTCTGTCAAAATCATCCATTACAGGCAGGATATTGGTCATTATTGATTCACCTGCCGATTTGGTAAGATCCATTTTTTCCTTTAGGGTTCTTTTTCTGTAATTATCGAATTCAGCAGATAGTCTTAGATATTTGTCCTGTGCCTCTGCCAGTTTTTCCTCTATTGTTTGTAAGGTATTGTCCTTAATGTCAGTTTTATCTTCGATTATATCCTGCGATTTTTTGGAAGATGTCTTTCTATTTGTACTTGTTGAGCCAGATGAATCGGTCTTTTTTGCAGAATGACCTTTGACTTCACCGTTCTTATCTGACAGGTTATCAGCATTGTTGGTGCTCTTGTTCTGAGTATTTTTCTCCTTATGAGTATCTTTCTTATTTGCCATCGAACATAGTTTTTCAATAATCTAACCGATAATATCAAATATGCTGCCAATAAATTCTGATTGACAAATTGGCATGGTGTATTAGTTAAGGGCTCGGGGTTTGTTTTTCAGTACTTGGATTAATAGTTATTTTTGAAAAAACTTTTTTATGTCCATATTAAGAGTTGCAATTGCACAACATCCATTGTCGGAAGCTATTACAGTTAACCTTGAGATAGTAAAAAAGCAGATACAAATTGCTGCAAAGTCAGGGGCGGATATTGTCCTTTTCCCGGAGTGTAACCTTACAGGCTATGCAGGTATTGAGTTTACAGAATATAGCGAAGATAATAGACTTATATTTGAGCAGGCCATGGAAGAAGTAAAGAGGCTGGCATCAGAATTGAAGATCTGGCTTATTGTTGGCGGATACTTTTTTGAGGGAGGTCAGGATTTGCCTTATAACTCATTGTTTGTAATAAATACTGAGGGAGAGATTAAGTGCAGGTACGATAAAAGGCTGCTGACGGCTGGTGACAGCGGTAATGATATTAAGTATTTTACATCAGGTTCCGGGCCTGTAACATTCTATCTTAAGGGTATTAAATGTGCTTTGCTTATCTGCCATGAGTGGCGTTATCCCGAGTTATACAGGGAGTATAAGGGACTGGGAGTTGATCTTATATTTCAATCATGGTATGACGCCAGTGTTGATCCCGATGAGTATAAAAAATCAGGCAGAGACCATGGATCTCTTATAATGGGAGCTGTTAGAAGCAATGCTGCAAATAACTATTTATGGATATGTGGATCGAATGCCAGCAACAGGGAGAGCAGCCTGGGATCGTTTCTGGTCTGTCCCGACGGAATAGTTAAGGCAAAGCTGGCCAGAAACAGGGCAGGGGTCTTGTTTGCTGATATTGATACTTCCAGGAAGTTTATCGATCCTTCAGCTCACAACAGGGAAAGATTTTTATAAATGAGAAAGATAAGATTTCTTAAATCTCATCTCACATCTCACATCTCACATCTCACATCTCACATCTCACATCTCACATCTCTCATCTCACATCTCACATGTCTGGCGTCTGTGCCTTCAAAAATTTTATCGGCCGAA
>CAZWLP010000020.1:0-25330 GCA_964634565.1 uncultured Rikenellaceae bacterium
ATTATAGCGTTCGCCTTTGTAGTATATAAACGCAGAAGTCTTAAGAATAGCAATATTTGTACTATCATATTCCAGACCTTCTTCCAGTATTTTAATGGCATTTTGGGGCTCCTGGATCCTGACATATACATTGGCAATATTTATTGGGAGCTCAAGATCTTTCTTATTTAATTCCCATGCCGCTCTGAAGTTATTGAGGGCAAAAAACTCCTCATTCAACTGGTAGTTACATATTCCAAGATTTTTCTGAAAAATATAGATGTCGGGATATTTTTCTACAAGTTTTATATAATATTCTTTAGCTGACTCATATTTTTTTGCTCTAAGTTTTATCCTGGCAATATTTCTCAGAGCATACATATCTGTAGTGTCTTTTTCAAGAATAGAAGAGTAAATGCCTGTTGCAGAAGATATATCGCCAAGAGATTCAAAACACTCAGCCTCAAAATATTGCAGTGAAATATTTTCCTGAACGTCTATTGACTTATATATTTCTAGAGCAGACTGGTAGTCCTGCATACCCTGATAGGCCATTCCCAGGATTAGTTTCACATCATTCCTGCCTGGCTCGGTTTCGAGAAAAGAATTACATAGTCTGATTGTTTCAGGGTAGTCTTTCATTAATAATGATCTCTCAGCATCTTCGTAGAGGGTCTGAGATGAGACCAGAATAGAGAGAAAAGAAAGCAGTAATATAATAGAGAATCTCATTTAAAGAATATTTTTCAGGTTGCTTGTACAAATCACCAAATCTACAACGAAATATTTAGTTAAACAACAATGTGTAGTTAATATCTTCTCGGTATTAACTACTTGTAAATTTTTCTTATATTTATTACCTGATTAACCTAACACCAATATCCAGCTATAACGGCAGACCAGATGGAGCTTTCTAAAAGAGTAAGGGATATAATGATGGAAGACCGCCTTATGTTTGTTTACAGGGGTGTTGTAACAAATCAAAATTCTGAAGCTCTGCTATTACTTCTTGAGAAAGAGATGGAACAATCTGAATTTGGCTTTGTTGGCCGAAAGAGGCTCTTTATGTTTGTTCTTGAAAGTCTTCAGAATGTATCCCGTCATAGCAACGGGAATTCACATGATGTGATGTCTCTTGTTGTATACTCAAAATTGGATAATGGATATACCGTTACCACAGCCAATGTTATTGACCGTTCTGATGAAAAGGAGCTAAGGGAACAGCTTATCCTTCTTAATAAACTGGAGGCCAAGGAGATCAGAAGGCTTTACCGCGAAAAGCTGAGCACAACTGATTTTAGTATTAAGGGAGGCGCAGGTCTGGGTCTTATTGAGATGGCAAAAAAGACAGGTAATAAACTGGATTTTGATTTTATCCCTATTGATGATAAGACTTTGTATTTTGTTTTGAGTAAATCAGTTGATGCCAGCGGCACAAGTATTAATAAGGGAAGTGAGACATCAGAATTCTCAGGCAGAAATATAATTACTCTTGAGAAGATGATGGCGAGTAATAATATTGCAACGGTATGGTCGGGTCATCTTTCATCAGATATTGAGAAGCAGGTACTGTCTTTTACTGAGACAAAGATGGCTGAAGACGATATTGAGGTTAAGGTAAGAAGAAAGGTTTTCAGCATTATGGTGGAGAGTCTTCAAAACATATCCAAATACAATCCTGGCTTTGAGGTAGAGGAGAAGCTGGGTATGCCGATTGCTATGGTTACGTCAGAGCCAGCAGGTATGAGACTTACTACAGGCAACCTGATAAAGAATTCGAAGGTGCCCATGATGATCGAAAAGCTTAAGACAGTAAATAAGTACGACAAAAAGGGACTTAAGGAGCTTTACAGGAAGTCACTGGCAGGTGAAGATCTGAAAGCAGAGAAAACAGGTATTATGGGCCTGATCGATATCGCCAGGAAGTCGGGTCATAAACTCGAATATAGATTTGATGAAGTTAACAGTGAATATTCGTATTATGTACTAACTGTACTTGTTGATATTAGTGGTAAGAAGAAAAATCAATAAGTTCAATTTTTTCGCCCGATAGCTTTAGATATGAGGGCGCATTAAACCAGTTACCAAGAATAAACAACCTGCTTTTTTTCCCAATTTCATGATCCAGTGCAATATGCCTGTGACCAAAAACAAAATAGTCGATATTATTTTCTTCCAGTACTTTGTTTGCATACCTGAACAGGACTTCATTTTCAGCTCCTTGAAATTCTTCTGAATAATTCTTGGCCAGCCTGCTGTTAAGCGACCACCAGTGAGCAAGTCCGATTCCCCACCGTGGATGCATCATTGCGTATAGTCGCCGGATAAATTTATTTTTGAAGATCCACAATAAAACTTTATAAGATCGATCGTTTATCCCGAGTCCTTCTCCGTGGGCAATATGAAATATCTTATTGTTAATTGTTGCAGTCAGTGGCTCTGTATGAAGAATCATTCCGCATTCCTGCTTTAGATAGTCACCAATCCACATATCGTGGTTTCCGGTAAAAAAATGGATTTCAATGCCTGAGTCAGTAAGTTCTGATATTTTTCCCAGGAATCGGGTAAATCCTTTAGGAACGACTTTTTTGTATTCCCACCAGAAGTCAAATATATCACCTACCAGATATATTGCTTTTGCCTCCTCTGCAATAGAGTTAAGCCATTTAACAACAAGCTTTTCCCTTTCTGCCGGATCGCTGGATCCCTTTAAGCCCAGGTGAAAGTCGGATGCAAAAAATATATTTTCTCGTTTTTTCAAT
Source organism: uncultured Rikenellaceae bacterium (assembly GCA_964634565.1). Lineage (GTDB taxonomy): Bacteria > Bacteroidota > Bacteroidia > Bacteroidales > VadinHA17 > JAUVKT01. Next base: position 2,742 of record CAZWLP010000020.1, read on the forward strand.
TAATCAAATAGCTGAGATAATTTAATCTGTAATGTTCTTCCGAATAAATCTTTTCCAATAATCTCACCATTCCTGTCGATCAGGTAATTTGCAGGCAATTTGCTAATATTATACTGAAGAACTGAGGAGACGTTTGCAGAATTGTCTTCCCTTACACTAATCCATGGTAATTCGTCGTAGGCAATTGCTGTCTTCCAGATCTCTTCATCTTCATCCAGGTTAACCTGGTAAATTTCGAATCCCCTGGGGTGGTAGAGTTTATAATATTCCTTAAGCTGAAGATTATTGCTGATACACTGTTCAATATTTGTCGACCAGAAACTGAGCAGTACAATATTTTTACCCTTAAGAGATGATAACTTAATATTCTTCCCGGTAATATCCTGCAGGTTAAGGTCAAGGTCTGTTGGCTCACTATTGGCTGCTAAATCTGATAGTCTGGAAATGTTAAGAGAATTCAGTTCATTTTCAAGATTCTGTGCCAGATTAATAACCTGTTTAGAATCGGGGTAGTACTTATTGAGGGTATCAGATACCAGTTTCAGGTATTGAGCATCTCTCGGCTGGTAGAGCACATAAGCATCTTCGTTAATTCTCTGGAACAGAGCCTTGATTGAGGCAAAAGATTTCAGGTTATTAAGTATAAAGCCGATATTATGCATCCTTTGAGCTTTGATTAACTCTGCCAGCTGGTCTTCTAATTCAGCTTTTCTTTCGGTGTTATTATCGGCAACTGACTTATAAATATTTTTAAGGGAGTCGATACTGGCAATGGTCTGTGCGAGCTTAAGGTCCAGTTGCTTTAAGTCTTCAGATTCCTGTGATCCCTCAATGCTATAATCTTTATAAAGCATTGATCCGCTGAAATTAATATTTATATTATCGCCTGGATAAGCAATCAGAGTAATAAAATCAGAATTGTCAAATCCAAGATTATAAAATGCTGGCTGCGTATATTTAAAACTCGACTTAAAGGTACCTTTATTGTTTATTTTTACTGAATCAATAAAAACAGGAATATCCACATCTATTCTTGTAATATACATGTATTTGCCGGAGCCATCAGGATATGTCCCACTTAGTGTTATTCTATTATCAATATTACATCCTGAAACAAGAAAAAGGATGATAATAAATGCAAAAGCAGAATTAATATGCTTCATAACTTACCTGTACTAGAATATTTCTTCAAGTTTTTGAATAAGGGCTTCACCTCTGAGGTTTGAAGCAATAATCCTTCCTTCCTTGTCGAGAAGGTAATTTGTTGGAATAGACTCAATGCCGTAGAGTGGTACCACTGCCGAATTCCAGTACTTAAGGTCGCTTACATGGATCCATTTAGCAAGATTATCATCTTCTATGCCTTTTAGCCACGCTTCACGTGTCTGATCGAGTGAAACCTGAAAAATCTCAAAGCCATCATTACTGAATTTTTCATATGCTGCAACCAGATTTGGATTTTCCTGCCTGCAGGGAGGACACCATGCTGCCCAGAAATCAAGTAATACAACTTTCCCTCTGCTTGAGGATAGAGAAACCTCATTACCAAGAACGTCGGGAAGACTAAAGTCGGGTGCAAGAGAACCAGTAGCGAGTCCTGTGCTGGCAGGGTTTTGCGCTTTTAATGCTTCCTCCAGCATTTCTATCTGATTGTGGAAATCAATTATTGGTTTTGATTCAGGATAGAGTCCGAAAAGGCTTGAGTCTACTTTAAGAAAATACTCAAGGTCAGAATCCGGGTTTAACACATATATTCCAGGAGAAACCTGCTGGTATAAAGCCACCATTGCCGCCATTGAGGTCAGGTTTTTGTCGATATATTCTTTTGTATAATCACTTATTTCCTCGAGTATGCCCTGTGCTTTAATATCCAGGTCGGCCATGATCTGATCGAGTTCCGGGTTATCAAGATTGGAATTGTATACATCTGTAAGCGACGATAATTCATCAATTGTTTGCATCAGTCTCCTGTTAAACTGAAACATAAGCTCTGTCCCTTTAGATCCTTCAAGAAATTCGGGATTATTTAGTGAGTCGACATGAGATCTTATGGTAAGGTTTTCTCCCGGCTCTATTAGAGCAGTAACAAAACTCTCATCGTTTGTTCTGAGAATAAAGAATTCCGGAATTTTTATTTCTCCTTCAATCAGGAAATATCCATCAGCGTTTATCAGAGTTGAGTCGAATGGTTCGATAGACTGTGATCCCAGCTTATCGAGCCGAATCATTGCACCCTCTTCTGCACCGTTTATTTTTCCACTAATAGTAAATGTACTCTTATCACAGGAGTTAAGGACTAAAACAAGCAATAAGAGGAATGACAATCTTTTAATAATCATAGATTTAGTTTTTCGTAGTATGTAATTATTTTAATTTTAATAAATCCGTCACAAAGTTATACTTTTACACTGGAAAATAACATATATAATTCTTTATCTTATATGTTAAGCGGATTTACTATTGCTTATCTTTGCAAAGATATTCAGGTATTTATTTTAAACTTAATCTTAAGGTTCTGATATGGGGTATATTGAATTTGAAAAATCCAGGCTGATTAATCTTGAGTACTCTCTTAGTAAGGAGATTCTCAGGACAAGCAGAACAGGCTCATATTCATCAACAACAATTGTTGGCTGTAATACCCGTAAATACCATGGATTACTTGTTAGTCCGGTTGATAAATTTGATGGAGAAAGATACGTGCTGCTATCATCATTTGATGTTTCTATTGTTAAGGATGATAAGCTTTTCAATATAGGTCTTCATAAATTTTCCGGCGATCATTTTAGTCCTAAAGGACATAAGTACCTTACCGATTTTACTGCCGATCCCGTACCTTCAATGAAGTTTGAAGTAGGAAATGTAAGTGTAAGTCAGGAGAGAGTGCTCTCAAGCAATGACGATCAATTACTTATTAAGTTCACTCTTCTGGCTTCGCCAAGGCCTGTTAAATTTCAGTTCAGGCCGATACTTGCATATAGAAAAATCCATGAACTGACCCTTGCAAATATGTATGTCGATCGTACAATAAAGAAGATCAGCAATGGTATTAGTCTTAGATTGTACGAAGGTCTCCCTCAACTAAATCTTCAATTTTCGAAAAGCACGGATTTTGTGTCGGTGCCGGATTGGCTATATGGCGTTGAATATCCCGAAGAACAAAAAAGGGGATACGACTATAAGGAAGATCTTTATATGCCTGGTTTCTTTGAATTAAGTCTGAAAGCAGGGGAGAGTATTGTTTTTTCAGCATCTACAGATGAGGTTAATCCGGTCGGACTAAAGAAGAAATTTACCGAGGAAACTAAAATAAGAATACCGAGAGATAACTTCAGAAATTGTCTTATCAATGCGGCCAATCAGTTTATAGTAAGGAGAAATAATCAAACCGATATTATTGCCGGTTACCATTGGTTTGGTACATGGGGCAGGGATACTTTTATTTCTCTTCCCGGGCTTACCCTTAGCCTTGGCGACCGGAAGACATGTTCTGATGTTCTCGACACCCAGGTTGCCAGGATGAAGAATGGTCTTTTCCCCAATATGGGTAGCCCGGGTAATCCTGCTTTTAATTCAGTTGATGCGCCACTGTGGTTTATATGGTCGGTACAGCAACTTCATCTTTCGGGAGGAAAGGAAGTATGGAAGAAATATGGACAGGCCGTTAAAGATGTTTTAAGAGCATATCTTAAGGGCACCTCTTATAATATTGGGGCCGACGACAGCGGACTGGTTTACGCCGGGTCGGAAGGCAAAGCCCTTACCTGGATGGATGCAGTAACCATTAACGGACCTGTTACCCCCAGGAGTGGTTATAACGTTGAGATTAATGCCCTGTGGTACAATGCTATATTATTTGCTCTTGAAATGGATAAAACTTCTGCCAGAAGCAGTTTTATCAGTGAGTTTTCAGATCTCCCGGAAAAAATCAGGGACAGCTTTATACGTCTGTTCTGGAACGATGAGGAAGGGTATCTGGCAGATTACGTTGAAAAAGACGGCACGCCCAATATGTTTGTAAGGCCAAATATGGTAATCGCAGCTTCACTTCCGTATCGAATGATTAGCCCGGAGATGTCGAAGAGAATCCTCGACAGGGTTGAACGCGAATTACTTACTTCACGAGGATTGAGAACTTTATCGCCTAAAAATCAGTATTATAAGGGATTTTATGGTGGCAGTCAGTTTGACAGGGACTCAGCATATCACCAGGGAACGGTATGGCCGTGGCTTATAGGTCCTTTCTGTGAGGCTTCTCTGCGACTTTACGGGAGTAGTGCGCTGAACAAGGTAAGCAGGATTATTGCCGGTTTTGAAGAAGTTATGATGGAGCATGGTATCAGTACTATCTCTGAGGTTTATTCCGGCGACCCTCCGCATAATTATGGTGGTACTATTTCTCAGGCCTGGAGTGTTGCCGAGGTACTGAGGGTAATGGATATGATAGATCAGGTAATTATTGAAAAGGAGGCTGGCATATGAAAGTATTGATGTTTGGCTGGGAATTTCCTCCGCATATTAGTGGTGGCTTAGGAACTGCGAGTTATGGCCTTACAAAAGGTATGAGTTCCATGCCCGATATGGATGTTTTATTTGTTGTACCTAAAGCCTATGGTGACGAAGATCAAAAACGAATACGAGTATTGGGCGCAAATAATGTGACAGTTGCCTATAAGAAGATATACTTCAGGGGCGAAACACGAACATTTGACAAAATAGAGGTAGAATCGAGAATAGTTCCATATACAGATCCTGATGATTTCTGGAAGCTTACCAGGGAAGAAGAGCAATCCTCGAAAACTATTGTTGAAACCAACAGTGAGGGGAAGCTCAATTTTACCGGTAAATATGATAATTCATTACTTGATGAAATTTCAAAATATGCTATTGTAGCTTCTGTAATAGCACAGGAAGAAGATTTCGATATTATTCATGCACACGACTGGCTTGCATATCCGGCAGGTATTGCTGCCAGCAGAGTGTCAGGGAAACCACTTGTTATTCACGTACATGCCACCGATTTTGACAGAAGTGGAGGTAAGGTAAATCCGGTTGTTTACAATATTGAAAAAGAGGGAATGGATAGTGCTGATAAAATTATTGCTGTTAGCAACCTGACCAGGGATACTGTAATTAATAAATATGGTATCGACCCCTCAAAAGTTACTACAGTATATAATGCGGTTGAACCAATCGGTGGTGTTTATGATACTTTTGGTACCAGGGGGATTACCGATAAAGTTGTAACATTTCTTGGAAGAATAACCTTGCAAAAAGGGCCTGAATATTTTATTGAGGCTGCCTACCGCGTGCTCAGGGTAATGAATAATGTCAGATTTGTTATGGCCGGCAGCGGAGATATGATGGAAAAGATGATTCGCCGGGCCGCAGAGCTTAGAATAACAGACAGGTTTCATTTTACAGGCTTTCTGAAAGGTGATGATGTATATTCAATGCTTCACCTGAGTGATGTATATATTATGCCATCTGTTTCTGAACCTTTTGGTATATCTCCACTCGAAGCGATGCAATCAAATGTGCCTGTGATAATCAGTAAACAATCAGGCGTTGCTGAAATACTTACACATGCTATTAAAATAGATTTCTGGGATATCGATGCCATGGCTGATGCAATACATGGTATACTTTCTTATCCGGCTATGTCGGAGATGTTTAAAGTAGAGGGAAAAGCAGAAGTTGAATCATTAAAATGGGAAAATTCGGCAAGGTATGTCAGAAGCGTTTACGAAGAAGCACTTATTTAAGAAAACATTTATACCAGAGTCTATGAAAGGAATATGTCTTTATTTTGAAGTTCACCAGCCAGTCAGGCTCAAGAGATACCGGTTTTTTAATATGGGTAATGATCATTACTATTATGATGACTTTACCAATGAGACAATTCTTCGCAGGGTAGCAGACCAATGCTACCTTCCGGCGAACAGGATATTATTGGAAATGATTAAAAAGCATAAGGGTGACTTTAAGGTTTCGTTCTCAATAACAGGGGTCCTTCTCGATCAGCTGGCTACATATATGCCCGAGGTAATTGATTCTTTTCGGTCACTGGCTGAAACAGGTAAGGTAGAGTTTCTGGCTGAAACATACTCCCATTCCCTGGCAAGTATGATTGATAGGGAAGAATTTGAAATACAGGTTAGAAAGCACTCTGAGAAAATATTTTCTCTTTTTAATATTAAGCCAACATCATTTAGGAATACAGAATTAATTTACTCGGATACGATAGGCAGCTGGGTTGCAGATATGGGTTTTTCAACTATGCTTACAGAGGGGGCAAAACATATACTCGGGTGGAGAAGCCCTGATTTTCTTTATTGTAATTCAATAAATCCCAAACTCAAGGTAATGCTAAGAAATTTCCAGATGAGCGACGATATAGCATTCAGGTTTGGTAATCAGGGATGGAGCGAATGGCCTCTTACTACCGATAAGTTTGCCGGGTGGATTAAAAATAAGGGAGATGATGCCGAACTTATAAATCTGTTTATCGATTATGAAACCTTTGGGGAGCATCAAAAATCATCATCGGGGATATTGGATTTCCTTAGAACCCTTCCCGGGGCGGTACTTTCACAAACAGACTATAAGTTTATGACCCCGTCTGATGTTGAGCATACTATGCAGCCTGTTTCTGCTATTCATGTGCCCGATACAATATCCTGGGCCGATGAAGAGAGAGATCTTACTGCCTGGCTTGGAAACGATCTTCAAAAGTCTGCTTTCGAAAAACTATATAGTCTTGCTCAGCGAGTCAGGGCATGTGGAGATGAGGCCCTTAATAAAGACTGGGAATATCTGCAGGTGAGCGACCATTTTTATTATATGTGCACGAAATTTTTCTCTGATGGTGCAGTACATGCATATTTTAATCCCTATGAATCACCATATGAGGCTTTTATGAATTATATGAATGTCCTGAGTGATTTTGAGATAAGATTAAACAATCTATGTCCTACTGATGATATTAACAGAGAGATAGTTAAGCTTAAGGATAAGAATGAACTACAAATAGATAAGATAACAAAGCAGGAGATGGAGCTCAGGAAATTACGTACCAGGGTTAAAGATCTTACTGCAGCAAAATCAGAATTAAAGAAATCTAAAGATCCGGGAATAAACACAGAGGGTAAGGCTTCCGCAAAAAAGAAGCCCGTGAAGTGAGTTTGTAAATTACATAAAATTATAATGCGATGAAGGTTGAACTTAAGGTCGACCTGCTATTTGAAACTAGCTGGGAGATTTGTAATAAGGTTGGTGGGATACATACGGTTATATCAACAAAAGCCCTGAATATAGTAAAGAATCTGGGTGATAACTATGTGCTGATTGGTCCTGATGTCTGGAGAGGAGAGCTTGATAATCCTGAGTTTATCCAGGATGATAATCTCTTTGACAGCTGGCGCTCCAAGGCACAAAGCGAAGGTTTAAGAGTGAGGACAGGGAGGTGGAATATCTCAGGGAAACCGGCTGTTATACTTGTAGATTTCACAGAGTATTTTAATAATAAGAATGAAATATTTTCCAGATTCTGGGAGTCGTATAAACTCGATAGTATATCAGGTGAATGGGATTATATTGAGCCTGCACTGTTTGGATATGCTGCTGGAAGAGTGATTGAGAGTTTTACTGGTTTTTATCAGCAGCACCAGGATATTATAGCACAGTTTCATGAATGGATGACCGGATGCGGAATACTTTACCTGAAAGAGAATGCTCCCTGGGTGAGCACTTCGTTTACTACACATGCTACGGTCCTCGGACGAAGTATAGCCGGTAATAACAGGCCTTTGTATAGTAAGCTCAACGATTATAATGCATATCAGGTTGCCAGGGAGTTTAATGTGGTTGCTAAAAGATCGCTTGAGAAAATTAGTGCCGAGCAGGCTGACGTATTTACCACTGTTAGTGATCTTACTTCGAAGGAATGCACAGCTTTTCTTGATAAACCTGTCGATATTGTTACACCTAATGGTTTCGAAGATTCATTTGTTCCAACATCGGATGAGTATTCAACGAAAAGGAATAAGGCCAGGAAAAGTTTACTTGAGGTTGCTTCTGCGGTTACGGGTGAGAATCTTGCCGACGACAGTCTTCTTATTGTTACCTCCGGTCGCTACGAATATCTGAATAAGGGAATAGATGTCTATATAGATGCTCTGGCAGAGACAGAAAAATTAATTACAGGCGATCGCAGGATAGTAGCTTTTGTAATGGTTCCGGCATACCATAAAGGACCCCGCAAGGACCTGGCAGACTATCTTAAGAATAATTCATTGGGTATCAGTACTGATGAAAATATACTTACACACGGCCTGCACGATCGTGATAATGATCCTGTTATTGTTGCTGCCCGCGAAAGGGGTCTGGATAATAGCAGTGATAAAAGGGTTAAACTGATTTTTGTTCCATCCTACCTGAATGGTTCGGATGGAATCTTTAATCTTTCCTATTATGAATTACTTATCGGATTTGACCTGACACTATTTCCATCATATTATGAACCCTGGGGCTATACTCCGCTTGAGAGCTTAATGTTTTCTATCCCAACGGTTACTACCACACTTGCAGGTTTCGGCTTATGGGTAAATGACCATTATGGTGAACATGGAAATGGTATTTGTATTGCTGAAAGACAGGATGGAGATGCCGGCAAGACAGTTAAAATAATCTCAGATTATCTAAAGGAGATATATTCTTCTGATAATAAGGAAATGGAGAAGAACCGGAAGGAAGCATTTGAGATTTCACGTATAGCAAACTGGGATAATCTTGTTGAGTACTATTATCGGGCATATAATACTGCACTTGAAAGATCTACCGACAGGAAGAGAGAACCAAGAGTTCTTTCAGAAGCTCTGCTGCAGAAGGGAGCTGTACCAAGGAAACCACATGAGGTGCCTGTCTGGAAGGATATATATATTCAAAGCGATATACCTGATAATATGCTGATTATAAAGGATATAGCTCAAAACCTGTGGTGGTCATGGAACGATGAAGCTCAGCTCTTATTTAAAAGGATAGACCCCTCATTATGGGAAGAATCGAAGAATAACCCTGTTTTGTTTCTTGAAAAGGTTGATTATAAGAGGATGAAGGTGCTTTCCGACGACCAGGAATTTATTGATCTTTTAAGTTCTGTTAAAGATAAGTTTAATACTTATTTGTCGAGGCCGGATAATGCCAAATTACCTCTTGTGGCATATTTTAGCATGGAATATGGTATTCATAATTGTCTGAAAATATATTCAGGCGGACTTGGCATACTGGCTGGCGATTATTTAAAGGAAGCCAGCGATTCCAATTATAATCTTGTTGCTGTGGGCTTACTCTACCGATATGGTTATTTTAACCAGCAACTCGATCCTAAAGGAGGTCAGATGGCTGTTTTTCAGGCCGAGAATTTTGATCGTCTTCCAATAGCACCTGCTCTGGGTGCTGAGGGTAAACAGGTAGTAATAAGCCTTGTATGGCCGGGCAGAAACGTTAAAGCCAGGGTCTGGGAAACCAGGGTAGGAAAAGTTAAGCTCTACCTGCTCGATGCAGACCTTGAAGAAAATCTTGCTGAAGACAGGCAGGTTACTCACCACCTGTATGGAGGAGATCACGAAAATCGTCTTAAACAGGAATTACTGCTTGGTATAGGAGGGATCAGAGCTTTGAGAGAGCTGGGAATAAAACCCGATATCTATCATAGTAATGAAGGACATTCAGCTTTTATCGGACTGGAGAGGGCAAGCTACCTTATGAACAGCAGGCATCTTAAGTTTGATGAAGCCATGGAAGCAATAAGATCGTCGACACTTTTTACAACTCATACCCCGGTACCTGCCGGTCATGATTCATTCGATGAGGGTCTTTTAAGAAAGTATATCCCTCATTATCCCGAACGACTTAAAATTTCATGGGAAAGGCTGATGAGCCTTGGTCGTATAGAGAATGATAATAACGGGAAATTTAATATGAGCTATCTGGCAACCAGAATGAGCCAGGAAGTAAATGGTGTAAGTAAGCTTCACGGTGAAGTTTCCAGGTCTATGTTAAATGTTTTATGGCCAGGATACCTGGAAGAGGAATTATTTATCGGTCATGTTACAAACGGAGTTCATCTTCCAACCTGGCTGACAAAAGAGTGGAAAGATATATACAGGAATTTAACTGGTAAGGATCAATTTGATCAGACCGACAGTAAAGAGTGGGAAAAAATTTATAATCTCTCTGACAAGGAGGTTTTTGAGACTAAGATGGCTCATAAACAGAGGCTGTTCAACTGGATCAGAAAGAGACTGAGAAATGAGATGATCGATAAAAGGGTGAGCCCCAGGAGATTGGTAAATATCAGTAATGATCTTAACCCGGAGGCACTTACAATTGGTTTCGCCAGGCGCTTTGCAACCTATAAGAGAGCAACACTTATGTTCAGGGATCTGAAACGGCTTAATGAGATTATAAATGACCCTGAAAGACCTGTTCAGTTTATTTTTGCAGGTAAGGCTCACCCGCATGATGGTGCCGGGCAGGATCTTATAAGAAGGATAATCGAGGTTTCACATATGCCTGAGTTTGAAGGAAAGATTATATTCCTCGAAAATTATGATATGGATATGGGTAAGAGGCTTGTTAGTGGTGTTGATATATGGCTTAATACACCTACCAGACCTCTTGAGGCATCCGGAACAAGCGGCGAAAAGGCTGTTATGAATGGTACGCTGCACTTTAGCGTGCTTGATGGCTGGTGGGTTGAAGGATACAGAGCCTTTGCAGGCTTTGCACTGCCTCTTAAGAAGACTTTTGAAAATCAGGACCTGCAGGATGATGTTGATGCAGAAACTATCTATAATATGCTTGAGTCTGAGATAATACCGGCTTATTATAATAAGGATAGTAATGGATTACCATTGGAGTGGATAAGCTATATTAAGAATTCTCTGGTTAAGGTAGCTCCTGAGTTTACAACAAAGAGAATGATTGATGATTACTATAGCAAGTATTATCTAAAACTATGGGAGCGATCAAAAAGATTAAAAGAGAACGATTACGCAGAAGCAATTGAAATATGTAGCTGGAAAGATTGGATGATGAAGGAATGGGATAAACTTGAGATTCTTTCATATTATTTTGAAAATGCAGAAGGAAACAGATATAAGGCAGGTAAAACTTATACAGGCGAAGTTATTTTGGATAGTAAAGGGATTCCAAATGAGAATATAGGTGTAGAGTTTATTATTACTTCAAGAACAAAGAGTAACAGACGTAAGTTTGTGGCTTCAAAAGAACTCAGGTATATTAGTTCGAGAGATGGTAAATTGCTCTTTAAGCTTGAGCTGACACCAGAGAAAGCAGGTACATATTACTATGGACTAAGGATATTCCCGAAGAATAATAAATTGCCTCACAGGCAGGATTTTTACCTTCTCAGGTGGATTGATTAATAGGTTTAACAGGCCGGGACATAAATACCAGACCACATCGGGATGGAATATATAAAGGCAGGGAGGGCGGCTCACTAAGGCTGCCCCCCATTCTTCTGGATGATATATAGAGTATATCGTCTTCTACCCTGTTAAAGCCTCCATAGCTAATATTGTCTGTATTGAAAATAAGTTTATATCTTCCTGTAAGAGGTATCCTGTAATCTGAGTAAGAGTTGGTGGGGTGGAAGTTAAAAACAAATAGCATATTACCGCGTGTAAAAGCTATAATTGAATCATCTATGCTTGAGTAGACTTTATTAATATCTGCATTCCCGAATAATAAATTTTCACTGGCAAAATTAATCATGTCCCTGTCGAAGTCGTTTAAATAATGATATTTTAGACTGGGATTATCAGTCAGGCTCCATTGCCTGCGGGCATGGCTGTAACTCCAGTTATTCCCTTCGCGAGGGAAATCAATCCATTCGGGATGACCAAACTCATTGCCCATAAAATTAAGGTAACCACTCTGCCCGGTGGAAAGTGTAAACAGCCTGATTAATTTGTGCAGTGCTATTGCTCTGTCTATTACCAGACTCTCTGTGTCCTTCGACATACTAGTATACATTTCAGAATCAGCCAGCCTGAACATCAGGGTTTTATCCCCAACCAGGGCCTGGTCGTGAGATTCGCAATAAGTAATTGTTTTTTCTTCAACCCTGTGTTTGATTAGTTCATAAAATAACTCTTCCACGTTCCAGTCTTCATCGCGCTTCTCTTTTATGGTTTTAATCCAGTAATCCGGGGCCCCCATATTAAGCCTGAAATCGAATCCCAGTCCCATATTTTCTGTTGGGGAAGCAGTACCGGGCATCCCGCTCATCTCCTCTGCAATTGTTATGGCATCCGGATTCAATTCATGTATAAGTGTGTTTGCCAGTTTGAGGTAGCTCATGGCGTCAATATCCTGATTGCCATCGTAATACATCTCGTAAGATGTAAAATTTCTATTTAGGCCATGATCGTAATAGAGCATGCTTGTAACACCATCAAATCTGAAGCCATCTATCATATACTCTTCTATCCAGTATCTGCAATTTGAAAGCAGGTAATGGACAACATGATCCTTCCCATAGTCAAAACAAAGAGAATCCCATGCCTTATGTAATCTTCTTGAGCCGGTATGAAAATACTGCCCTGGATTACCATCAAAAAGGCCAAGGCCTTCATTGGTGTTTTTTACCGAGTGTGAATGAACAAGATCGATAATTACTGCTATACCCAGGCCATGTGCCTCGTCGACCAGAGCTTTTAACTGGTCAGGGTTCCCGAATCTCGATGATACGGCAAAGAAATTTGAAACATGGTAACCAAAGGAACCGTAATATGGATGCTCCTGGATAGCCATTAACTGCAGTGTATTATAACCGTTTGCGGCAATCCTTGGAAGAACTTCCCTGCGGAACTGGTCAAAACCGGATACCTTTTCCTCTTCTGATGACATTCCGGTATGAGCTTCATAGATAAATGGCGACCTCCTACCTGTCTTAATTCTTTTATTCTTCCATTTATACTTTTTTTCAGGAAGCCAGTGAACAGAGGTAAATAACTTTGTGTCTTTATCCTGGACAAGCGTTCTGGCATATGAAGGTATTCTCTCTCCCGATCCTCCTTCCCAGTGAACAGAAAGTTTATAATAATCGCCTTCAGCAATGCTATTGCCCGGGAGCCTTATCTCCCAGTCGCCTTCACTATTTATTCTATTTAGTCTGAAATTATCCAGCTCCCTCCAACTGTTAAAAGTACCAACGAGGAAAATAACCGTAGCATTCGGAGCCCATTCCCTGAATATAAGGTCTTTACCTGATCTGTGCATCCCATAGTAAAGGTGGCCTGAAGCAAAATTGGCAAGAGTCCCCCTGCCAGACAGTCTGTTTCTTATTGCCAGGAACAGATCCTGCCATTCCCTTATTCTGAAGTAATATGGCTCAAGCCATGGGTCGTGTCTGTAAAACTCGTCTGGCATTTAATCAATATATTAATTAACTACTTATGATGATAAATGTAAACGTCAGATTTAAAGTAACTTGTATAATTATCTTCCTGATAGTTCTTATTAAGATCAAAGATACAAAAAATTGAGGCAGCAATATTTTTTTCATAAGTGATGCTTTGCTATTTTTGCAGTCCAGTTAAGTGGCGTGAAAATTTATAAGGGATATAGTGATTTCAAGGCAGTTAAGCCTGTTGTAACCATCGGAATGTTTGATGGTGTGCATCGGGGTCATATTAGTCTGATAAACAGGACTGTAGAAATGGCAAGAGAGCTTAAAGGAGAAGCTGTTGCTCTTACTTTTGAGCCTCATCCAAGAATAATATTAAGTGGTGGTGATACCTCTTTGAGATTTCTTACCAGCCTGGATGAAAAAGTTTCTTTGCTTGAAAAGGCTGGTCTGGATCATCTGGTTATTATTCCCTTTACAAAAAAATTCAGCAAGCTTAGTGCCTGTGATTTTGTTAAGGAGGTTCTTCTGGAAGGGCTCGGGGCGCACGATCTGGCAGTGGGTTTTGATCACCAGTTTGGACATAGGGGAGGAGGTAGCGCAACTTCAGTGGGTGAATGTGCTGCCAGGTACGGATTCAGAATGGAAAGAGTGGGTCCTTATATAGAAAATGATATTCCGGTTAGTTCATCTTCCATTAGAGATTTAATTCAAATGGGAGCACTGGCTAAGGCAAATAGTCTGCTGGGCTATGATTATTTTCTGAAAGGGAAGGTGATTGAAGGATTACAGATTGGCAGGGCAATGGGTTATCCTACTGCAAACCTTAAGCCGGATTATGAATTTAAACTTATTCCTGAAAGAGGTGTTTATGCAGTAGAGGTTGAGTTTGAAAATAATTTTTACCAGGCAATGCTATATATAGGAACCAGGCCTACACTACCTGAATCTGATGGTAAAGTCAGTATTGAAGCACACCTGTTTAACTACGATGGTAACCTTTACGATAAATCAATAAGCATACATTTCAGACACAGGCTGAGAGGTGATATAAAGTTTGCAAACAGAGCCTTGCTAAGAGAACAGATAGATAAGGATAAGAAAGATACTATACGAATTCTGAATATATGATTTTGGCAATCATTTGAGGTAGTAGTATCTTTGTAAATAAAAACAGATTAAATGATTAGAGATATAGAAACAATGGATTATAAGGTTAAAGATATAAAGCTGGCAGAATTCGGACGAAAAGAGATTGAAATTGCGGAGAAAGAGATGCCCGGGCTGCTATCAATCAGAGCAAAGTTCAGTAAGGAAAAGCCTCTGAAAGGTGCAAGGATAACAGGGTCATTACATATGACAATACAAACAGCTGTTTTAATTGAAACACTGGTAGAGCTTGGTGCTGATGTCAGATGGGCAAGTTGTAATATTTTTTCAACTCAGGATCATGCAGCAGCGGCTATTGCGGCAAGGGGCATCCCTGTCTTTGCATGGAAGGGCGAGACTCTCGAAGAATATTGGTGGTGTACCGAAAATGCCCTGGCATTTCCCGACGGAAAGGGCCCGCATTTAATAGTTGACGACGGAGGAGATGCATCTTTACTTGTTCATAAGGGATATAAGGCTGAAAATGACAGTTCAACACTGGATATTACACCGGGTTCAAGAGAAGAAGCCGTTGTACTGGATACACTTCGCAGAATACTTAAAGAAGATCCTGACAGATGGCATCGCACGGTAAAGGAGATGAAGGGCATATCAGAAGAAACGACAACAGGTGTTCACAGACTGTACCAGATGATGGAGGATGGAGAGCTGCTGGTACCTGCAATTAATGTTAATGACTCGGTGACAAAATCTAAGTTTGATAACTTATATGGTTGCCGTGAGTCGCTGGCCGATGGTATTAAAAGAGCTACCGATGTAATGATAGCAGGGAAGGTCGTTGTTGTATGTGGATATGGAGATGTAGGAAAAGGCTGTGCTAAATCTATGAAATCATATGGAGCACGGGTTATTGTTACAGAAATAGATCCAATATGTGCACTGCAGGCATCAATGGAAGGCTTTGAGGTTAAAACAGTAGAAGATGCTCTTCCTGAAGGGAATATCTACGTTACTGCCACCGGAAACAAAGATGTTATTACGGTTGATCATATGTCTAAAATGAAGGATCAGTCTATTGTCTGCAATATAGGCCATTTTGATAATGAGATACAGGTAGACAAACTGGAGGATACTGCAGGGGTTGAGAAGATAAATATTAAGCCCCAGGTCGATAAATATATATTTGATAATAAGCATTCAATTTTTATGCTTGCAGAGGGACGATTGGTTAATCTTGGATGTGCCACAGGTCATCCTTCCTTTGTAATGAGTAATTCGTTCAGTAATCAAACCCTGGCACAGATCGACCTCTGGAAAAAAGATTATAAGATTGGTGTTTATCGTCTCGCAAAAGAACTTGATGAGGAGGTAGCCCGATTACACCTTGATCAGCTGGGTGTTAAACTTACCACGCTGAGAGACGATCAGGCTGAATATATTGGAATTAAGCCTCAGGGACCATTTAAGCCTGAACATTACAGGTATTAAGGAGGCCCGTAAGGCTTAGGGCAAAAAAGGGGGGCAGGCTTAGTTGTAAACGCTGACAATGCTGCCGGTCAGGGTTGTCTTATACATTTTAAGCGGATATTTTGAAGGACCGTCGGAGGGTGATCCGAAGCTTGGCAGAATATATTTTGAATTACATTCAGGGCAGATAACATAGTTTTCGTTAGCGACGGTGTCGACAGCAACACTTATTCCTGCATTTGCATAATCGTGCGGACAGGTACGGTCGAAAGCAAAGAATTCATCCAGCCCTGCCCTGTATAGAATTATCCCGTTTTTATCATAGCCCGCAGACCTGTATCCGAAATTATTTGTAAACTCATCAATTAAAACATAGTTTGTTATAGCATTTAATGATATAAATTCCGGATCGTTAAGATCAATGAAGAAGTTCACATATACGTTGGGAATAACATCAAGCTGGGATTTCTTACATGAATCAAATCCAGAGAGCAGTAGAATTAATACCAAAAAAATCCTTAATTTTGAATCTATGTTCTTTTGTTGATGCATCAGTTGATATGCTATTGTATTGATACAAACGTAGTTTAATTTGTAATATTATAAAAATGATGATTAAGAGAAGAAGGGGCCTGATATTTTTTTTAATAGTCATGCTGCTGGCCGGATCGCCAGATATAATGGCACAAATTAGCAGAGGCAGTGCCAGGAAAGTAGAAAAGAGTATGGCCGGGAAGAAGCGTAAGGCTCCTAAGGAGGCGAAAGTAAGGCAGCCAAAAGCAGTTACAAAGGCTCAGAAAGCGCAAAAAAAGAAACAGGATAAGAAGGATAAAGACTATAATAAGGCTTTAAAAGAAAATAGGAGCAGTCATTTTGAAATCCAGAGCACTAGCGTGAAAGAGAGGATGAAGCAAAATGAAAAGGACATAAAACTAAGAGATAAGGAGAGAAAGAAGGCAGAAAGAAAGAAAAACAGGCAAAAAGGAAGCGCAAAGAAGAAGTATAAAAAGAGATAATCAGTATGGAAGATTTTGGAGATATATTATTTTATATTATTGCTGCTGTAATAGGACTTGCTACTACCCTGGGGCGGAAAAAAAAGAAACCTGCAGGAGCGTCTGTCCCTTCTGAAAGCGGAACCATAGACAACAGTGCAGACAGAATGGTTTTTGATGAGGAGACCGGTGAAATGGAATACCAGGTAGAAGATGAATACTACATAGGTGAAGAGTCACTTTCAGAACCTGGAAATATTATTGCTGATAGTGGGGAAAGTATATTTAGCTTTGATCCTGATCTTGAAGGAAACTATAAGGAACCGATGGCAGAACAGTTTGATAATGAAGGAGAATCGCAGCTGGTTACAGAAGAAGGGAAGTCAGGTATGGAAGAGGTAAATAGGAATGATAAGAACGAAGATGTAATTTCAGATTTTGATCTTAGAAAGGCTGTTATATATTCTGAGATTCTTAAGCGAAACGACTATTAATAAGGATGTTAATAAGTTTTTTTTGCCATTCTAATAGTTTGGGGTATTAATTTTTTGTATATATTTGCATTGTAAAGAGTTCCGCAATAGCCGGGATTCTTTTGTTTTTAATAATTAGGAGGGAAAAATAATGTCGGATAAAATATATTTGACTGAGGAAGGTCTGAAAAAAATTAAGAAGGAGCTTGAGCAGTTGAAAACTGTTGAGAGACCAAGTATCTCAAGTCAAATTGCTGATGCCCGTGATAAGGGAGACCTGTCAGAAAACGCTGAGTACTCAGCCGCAAAGGAGGCACAGGGTCTGCTTGAGCTTAGAATTGCACAGCTTGAGGATAAGGTGGCTAATTCAAGGGTTATCGATGAATCAAGAATAGACACCTCTTCTGTTCAGGTTCTTAACAGGGTTAAGATTAAGAACAGAAATAATAATATGGTAATGGAGTATCTGCTGGTTCCGGAGAGTGAGGCCAACCTGAAGGAGGGTAAGCTTGCAGTTAACTCACCTATTGCCAGGGGTTTGCTGGGGAAGAAGGTTGGCGATGTAGCCAATGTTAGTGTTCCTTCAGGTGAACTTTCTTTTGAAATACTGGAGATTTCAATGTAATAAGTATTTATATGGCCACAATTTTTACCAGGATAGTAAATGGAGATATTCCCTGTTATAAGGTGGCAGAGAGTGATAACTTTTTAGCATTTCTTGATATTAGTCCTCTGGCAAAAGGACACACTCTTGTTATTCCAAAGCAGGAAACAGATTATATCTTCGATCTGGAAGACAGGATGCTTGCAGATATGATGATATTTGCCAAAAAGGTTGCCGGGGCAATTGAGAGGGTAGTGCCCTGTAACAGGGTGGGAGTGGCTGTACTCGGACTGGAGGTTCCTCATGCCCATATTCACCTGGTGCCAATAAATAGTGAGGCCGATATTAGTTTTAGTAAGGCAAGGGTAAAGATGACTGAAGATGAATTCAGTAAGCTGGCTGAAAGTATAAGGAATAAAATGCAATAAATTAAATCCCGCCCGGCGGGTTTTTTTATGTCTCGCCCGAATTACTTAATAAGAGTAGCTGACGATTTTTTGTCGCTTGTGTTTCCACGTATTTGTCAATCGTGCGGTGATCTGCTTGTGCAAAATGAGAAGGTGATCTGCCTTACTTGTCTGGCTGATATGCCTTTTACAGATTATCATCTTGAAAGAGAAAATAATCTTGAGAAAGAATTATGGGGCAGATGTTATGTTGAGAAAGCTGCATCAATGTGTTATTATCGCCGAGGTAGTAAGATTCAAAGGCTGGTGCACAGGTTGAAATATTATGGTATAAAGGAGATTGGTATTTACCTGGGTGAATATTATGGAAGAATTTTAAATAATACAGGTTTTTTGGATAATATTGATCTGATTATCCCTGTTCCACTGCATCCGTCAAAGCTAAGAAAGAGAGGTTTTAATCAGAGCCTGGTAATTTCTTCAGGAATATCAGAAGCTACTGGTATAGATCTAGCAGGGGATATCTTGAAAAGAAGCCTGAGGTCTTCAACCCAAACCAGAAAGTCGAGGGTAGAACGGTGGGAAAATGTTGAGGGTATATTTGAGATAGCTGATGGGTCTGGGATTAAGCATAAGCATCTTCTGCTTGTAGACGATGTAATAACCACTGGTTCTACAGTTGAAGCATGTGTGTTAGCACTGACAAAAATAGAGGGAGTAAGAGTAAGTGTGATCTCTATTGCAACAGCTGTACAGTAGCTTTATTTTACCCTGCCCGGATTTTTAGTCATAAATTCCTTCCACGAATTGTAAGAACCTGGGTTTTGAGGCTTGCTACTCTGGTAATAGTGACACAGGGCAGCCGCAACTCCATCCGTTGCATCAAGCAGGAAATTATCGCTTTTAAATTTTAATATTTGCATCAACATGGCTGCTACCTGCTCTTTTGAAGCAGCACCTGCACCGGTAATAGAAAGTTTGATTTTTCTGGGAGCGTACTCAGCTACAGGGATAGACCTATGCAGGGCAGCAGCTATTGAAGCTCCCTGGGCTCTCCCAAGCTTCAGCATTGACTGTACATTTTTCCCGTAGAAAGGAGCTTCAATGGCAAGTTCGTCAGGATTATATTCGTCGATCAGTCCAAGTGTGCGATCGAATATATGTTTAATCTTAAGGTAGTGATCGCCTATTTTGCGCAGATCAATAACACCAAGGCTTATCAGCTGAGGTTCTTTCTGCCTTATACCTATTACACCATAGCCCGCAATTGTAGTTCCCGGGTCAATACCTATTATTATCCGATCATAGTTCATGCTGATACAAATATATTAAAAGAATAGAAGAAAGGAGTGCCGGGATATTTGAGTTTTGGGGTGATGGTGTATTGGGGTGATGGTGTGATATTGCTTAATGTTTTGAGGGATTTTTCCCGATATTCTGATACAATATGCTTGAAACAATAATTGCCAGTCCAATTATGGTAGTATAATGAATATGTTCTTTAAGTATCAGAGAGATAAAGACCAGGGATAAAAAGGGAGATAAGAAAACAAGGTTTGAAACCAGATCCGATCTGGACGATAAGCGGAGAGCTTTCAACCAGAGGAAAAAGGTAAGTCCCATCTCAAAAATACCCACATAAATTCCTAAATAAAGACCCTTTATTGTTATGCCGGCGAAGTCGCCACTTGCAAGAAGGAAGATCAGTATATATACAGATGCGAAGAAAAAATTCAGTAGGAGTTTTACCTCATCTTTCCTCCTGTCTCTTACGTTCAGGATGAAATAGAGAGCCATAAAAATGCTGCTGCCGCAAGCCAGTAGTATCCCTGTCGGGTTTGATTCTCCCGGAGAAAAGGGCTTGCCCTGGGAGCTAATAAAGTAGACCCCGATAAAGGAGATAAAAAGGGCCAGGAAACTTCGCCCTGGAATTTTTTGCTTAAGCAGGGGGATCGACAGAAATACAAGAACAATAGGCCATATCATATTTAAAGGCTGAGCAACCTGGGCTGGCAGAAGAGAATATGCTTTAAGGAGAATAAGATAATATATAAAGGGATTTAACATACCTAGCAGCATAGAATTAGCAATATCCTTCCATTTGCTTGATAAGATATCTTTTATAGAACCCTCTTTAATTACAAAAAAGCCTAATACAATAACAGATGTGGCAGAAGCAATCATCATCAGCTGACCAGGTGATAATTCATTAAGTGCCAGCTTAAATGCAGTGGCTATAGTCGACCAGAAAAATACGGCCAGTCCTGCAAAGACATATGAACGGCGTGAGTCTGACATTAATAATTAGATATACTCAAACCCGGTATATGGAACCAGCACCTCTGGTATTTTTATTCCCTTATCGGTCTGGTTATTCTCCATTAGTGCAGCAACAATTCTTGGCAGGGCCAGGGCGCTGCCATTCAGGGTGTGTACAAGTTTTGTATTCTTTTCTCCTTTTTCCTTGAACCTGCATTTCAGCCTGTTCGATTGAAAGTCTGTAAAATTGGATACAGAACTTACTTCCAGCCATCTTTTCTGTGCAGCGGAGTAAACTTCAAAATCGAAAGTAAGTGCTGATGTAAACGAGATATCACCTCCGCAGAGCCTCATTATTCTATAGGGAAGCCCGAGTTTCTGTATCAGAGATTCGACATGCCCGACCATCATCTCCAGCATATTATATGAACTATCGGGATGAGAAATAACTACTATTTCCACCTTATCGAACTGGTGCAGGCGGTTAAGCCCTCTTACATGAGCGCCCCATGAACCAGCTTCTCTTCTGAAACAGGGTGTATAGCCTATATTTTTAACAGGCAATTCATCAGGATCAAGAATTACATCCCTGTAAATATTTGTTATTGGAACTTCTGCTGTTGGAATTAAGTAGAGATTATCTTCCTGCACATGATACATCATTCCCTCTTTATCAGGAAGTTGTCCGGTTCCAAAGCCTGAGTCCTGGTTAACAAGAATAGGAGGGAGCACTTCCTTAAATCCTGCCTTTTCACCTTCGTCCAGGAAGAAATTTATCAGTGCTCTCTGCAATTTCGCACTCTTTCCCTTATAAACGGGGAATCCTGCTCCCGTAAGTTTTGTTCCCAGCTCAAAATCTATCAGATCATATTTCTTTGCAAGATCCCAGTGGGGAAGTGCATCTTCAATAAGATCGGGTATAGATCCTCCTTCTGCAACCTTAACATTATCTTCTTCTCCCTTGCCCATAGCAACCGATTCGTGTGGAATATTTGGCAGCAGGATAAGTTTCGCAAAAAGTTTTTGTTCAATCTCTGATAACATACCTGCTAATTCTTTGATTTTGTCTTTGAGATCAGAGCTGGCAGATTTTGTTTTTTCGGCTTCTTCTTTCCTTCCCTGGCCGAAAAGTTTACCTATCTCCTTAGAGAAGGTATTCATTTCTGCCTGAAGTGAGTCAGATTTCTGCTTTGTCTCTCTTCTTTCAGTGTCCAGCTTCAGTATCTGCTCAATTATTTCTTCTGCATCATAATTCTTTACTTTAAGCCTTTCGATTATCAGTTCTTTGTTTTCCCGTATAGTGTTAAGAGTAAGCATATGCTTTGCAGATTAGGTAAGTACAAAAAAAAACAGGCTACTTTGCCTGATGTAAAATTAATAAAAAACTCCTGAAACTGACCTCTGAAAGGAACAATTACAGGAGTTATATATCTTTAAAAAAAAGAGTCCTACTCTTGTACCGGGTTAACAGATACGTAAGACTTATTATTTTTCTTTTTACGAAACTCAATAACACCGTCAGTAAGTGCAAACAGGGTGTGATCTTTTCCCATACCTACATTTTCTCCCGGATTGTGTTTGGTTCCCCTCTGGCGTACTATGATATTGCCGGCTTTAGCAACCTGGCCACCGAACATCTTTACACCGAGTCTTTTTGATTCTGAATCGCGGCCGTTACGTGAACTACCAGCTCCTTTCTTATGTGCCATAATATCTTGGTTTTATAGTTCTTTCAATAAATAATTACTTAGTGGCATCTCCATCAGCTTTCTTTTTTGGAGCAGCTTTAGGTTTTGCTTTAGTAGTTTTACTTGCTGCAGGCTTTTTGGCAGCTGCAGG
>CAZWLP010000020.1:25430-36967 GCA_964634565.1 uncultured Rikenellaceae bacterium
GCTGCAGGCTTTTTGGCAGCTGCAGGTTTTTTGGCAGCTGCAGGTTTCTTAGCTGCAGGCTTTTCATCCTTCTTATCAGCTGAAGGTTTTGCAGCAGCAGGAGACTTGGCAGCTTCGGCCTTAGGTGCAGCTTCAGCGGCAGTTTTCTTATCCTTCTTATCTGCCGGAGCTTTGGAGGCGGGGGCCTTAGTCTCAGCCTCAACCTTTGCGGGTTTAGCTTTTTCTGCACTCTTCTTAGGAGCACCCTTTTCGTTAATTGTTAAAATCTCGAGCTGACTGAATTGCTGACGATGACCATTTTTTACCTTATAGCCTTTTCTTCTTTTCTTTTTGAACACAACAACTTTGTCGCCTTTAATATGCGAAAGGACTTTACCCTCTACAAAGGCACCATTAACAAGAGGCTCACCAATAGTGATTTTACCTTCGTTGTCAATTAATAGAACCTTATCAATGTTAATATCCGAACCCTCTTCATTATCAAGGCGATGAACATATATTTTCTGTCCTTTTTCGACCTTAAATTGTTGTCCGGCTACGTCAATAATTGCGTACATCTTTTTTCATTTAATAGTTTATCCGGGAGGCGGACGCTATGCCGCTTTTTTTAGCCCCCTCGAATTGATTGAATTTTCGGACTGCAAAGATAAAAAAAACTACTGAAAAACAAAGATGTAAGAGCAATTTGTTGCCGGGCAGGGTAACTTACCTCGCTTTGCCCGGTATAATTTGTTGAGGCGCAATGTTAGATGCCATGCCGCGGACTAATTTATGCGAGGGTAGGGAGCAAATTACTTTTTCTTTCGCCTTTGCCTTTCACCTTTTCTAATTATATTTGTGGAACAGGCAATAATCTGTATTTATAAATAGTATGAATAAAATAAAGCTAAGCGTACTGGGTATTTCTTACAGTCAAACACAATCTGGCGCTTATGCCCTTGTACTGGCCGAGGAAGATGGAGAAAGAAGATTACCTATAATAATAGGTGGATTTGAAGCTCAGGCAATAGTAATTAAACTTGAAAACCTTAATCCTCCGAGGCCTCTTACTCATGATTTATTCATAAGCTTTGCCGAGCTGGTTAATATTGAATTTAAAGAAGTATTTATTCATAAACTCGATGAGGGAGTCTTCTTTTCTCAATTGATTTGTGAAAGTGCAGGTAAGGAATTGATAATTGATTCCCGAACATCCGATGCTGTAGCTCTGGCCCTGAGGTTTGAATGTCCGATATATATTGATGAAGTAATTATGGATAAGGCAGGGATTGTAATTGAGGGGTCGGAATTTGAAGGAGGTATGATGAATGAGGGGGATAGTACTGAATCAGAAGACAGACCGAAAAGTAATTATGATAAGATTCCATTAAAGGAGCTTCAGAAGCAACTGGATGAAGCGATAAAAAAGGAAGATTATGAAAGAGCAGCGGCTATCAGGGATGAAATTGGAAAAAGAGGAAGCAGTGCCTCATAAGATAATTACAATCATCTGATTGTTGAAAAAATCAAACAATAATAATTGAATAATCATAAGGGATCAACTAATATTGCTGACCGTTATTTTCTTATTGACACAGTATTACACCAACTTTATATGAAAAAGATATTATTTATTCTTCTGCTGGTTGTGCCATCGATACTTTATTCATCTCCCCTGGAGAATATTTCTCTATATCAGAATGACACTATTCTTTCAGAAAAAAGCGATACCGCGATTATTGTTGAGATTCTTACATCAACAAAGCCACAGGCTGACCTTATACAACAGGGTAATGTGATTGATCCGTCCATGAGTGGGGGATTTAGTTTTTTAACTCTTATCCGTGGCATCCTGGGAATGTTTGTTGTGCTGTTTATAGCCTGGTTTTTCAGTACTAACAGGAGGGCAATTGCCTGGCGTACTGTTATAATTGGATTGAGTATTCAGTTATTCCTGGCAATAGGTATATTATATGTTCCCTTTGTAAGGGTATCGTTCGAGTTTGTTGGTAGAATATTTGTTAAGATTCTGGATTTCACCAAAGAGGGTAGTTCATTTTTATTTGGCTCGCTGCTGGATATGGATCGATTCGGATCGATATTTGCATTCCAGATCTTACCTACAATAATCTTTTTCTCTGCACTTACATCCTTACTTTTTTATCTGGGTATTATTCAGAAATTTGTTTACGGTCTTGCCTGGATTATGACAAAAACAATGAAGCTTAGCGGTGCAGAAAGCCTCTCCGTGGCAGGCAATATTTTTCTTGGACAGACCGAATCGCCATTGATGGTTAAGGCTTATTTACCAAAAATGAATTCATCGGAGATAATGCTTGTTATGACAGGAGGCATGGCAACTCTTGCAGGTGGTGTACTGGCAGCTTATATTGGTTTTCTTGGAGGCGGGGATGCTGTTCAGAGATTAATATTTGCTAAACACCTTCTTGCTGCGTCAGTAATGGCCGCTCCGGGTGCCATAGTAGTTTCAAAAATGCTTGTTCCACAAACAGAAGATATAAACAAGGATATTGAAATAAGCCGCGATAAGGTTGGTAACAATATGCTGGATGCCATTTCAAACGGAACCAGTGAGGGTTTAAAACTTGCTGCCAACGTTGCTGCAATGTTATTGTCGTTTATAGCGTTTATTGCCTTCTTTAACTACATATGTCTGAAACTGGGTCAGTGGACCCATCTTAACGAGCTGATTACAGAGGCAACAGATGGGAATTTTACTGAGTTATCCCTTCAGTTTATGCTGGGGTATCTGTTTGCGCCCCTTATGTGGCTTATAGGTGTTGCTGCTGAGGATATTACCCTGGTGGGCAGGCTGCTGGGTGAAAAAGTAATTATGACTGAATTTGTGGGATATATTAGTCTGGCCGACCTGAAGGGGGCAGGTGCCTTTGCCTTTAATAAGTCGGTTATTATGTCGACCTATATGCTGGCCGGTTTTGCCAACTTTGCATCAATAGGTATACAGATAGGCGGAATTGGATCTCTTGCTCCAAGCAAGAGGGTATTACTTGCAAAATTTGGAATGCGTGCCTTACTTGGAGGAACACTTGCCTCACTACTGTCGGCAACCATTATTGGAATGATTTTAGGATAAACAGCACTATTATGATATTAAGAAAAATACTTATATCCGGATTATTGTTTCTGGCCCTGTCTTCTGTTGAAAACCTGAAGGCACAGGACTATAATTACCTTTCTCCAGGGGGTGATATAGAGTTAATAATAAATACAGATGAGGGACTAAAATGGTCGCTCAAATATAAGGGTGAAAGGATTATTATGCCATCAACTATGGAGATGGAATTTGCCACTGGAACCATTCCTGATCCGGAGTATAGGATAAAATCTTTTAATAATGAATCAGTTGAGAAAACCTGGACGCCGGTTGTCGCTAATAAAAATTCTTTAATAGACGATCGCCATACACAGATTACTCTTGAATTCAGGAAGAATTATACAATTGTATTCAGATTATATGATGATGGTTTTGCCTATAGATTTGAAACAGACTTTAAGCAGAATATGATTGTAATCAATGAAAGATCGATTATTAATTTCATTCCCGGGAGTAAAATATGGTATCCGCTTGAGGAGGATTTTATGTCACATAATGAAAGATCATATATAGAGGCTGATATTGATACTTTAAGTGAAAGTCATCTGGCCAGCTTGCCTCTGCTTGTGAAGACAGGAGAGACAAATATCCTTCTGACCGAGACGGCACTTGAACATTATCCGGGTATGTGGACCAGGGGGCTTGGGGAAGGTTCTCTGCTTTCTGTATTTCCGGCTTACCCTGAAGAAGAGAAACTTTACAGAGACCGGGATATGAGAGTAACGAAAAGAGCAGATTTTATTGCCGAAACCCTTGGTGAAAGAAATTATCCCTGGAGAGTATTTTTGATTAGCGATAGTGATGCTGGCTTGATTGAAAGCAATTTAACATGGTTATTATCAGATACCTGCAGACTGGATGAAACAGACTGGATAAAGCCAGGTAAGGTAGCATGGGACTGGTGGAACGCAAATAATATTTACGGTGTTGACTTTAAGGCTGGTGTAAATACTGAAACATATAAGTATTATATCGATTTTGCATCAGAGAATGGTATTGAATATATTATCCTTGATGAAGGATGGTACAGGCTGGGTGATGTTTTTCATGTAGTCCCTGAGATGGATATCAAAGAGATCTGTGATTATGCTGAGTCGAAAGATGTAGGAGTAATTCTGTGGGTTGTCTGGGAGACTCTGGGTCGCAAACTGGATCAGGCACTTATACAGTTTCAGGCCTGGGGCGTAAAGGGTTTAAAGGTTGATTTTATGCAGCGTGACGATCAGAAGATGGTAGAATATTACTACTGGATTGCCAGCAAGGCTGCGGAATATAAACTTCTGGTAGATTTTCACGGATCATATAAACCGGCAGGTCTGAGACGTACATATCCTAATGTTTTAACGCGCGAAGGAGTAAAGGGTCTGGAACATTGTAAATGGAGTAAGGATATTACCCCCGACCATAATCTTACAATCCCCTTTATAAGGATGGTGGCCGGTCCGATGGATTATACCCCTGGTGCAATGATCAACCTTGAGGCAGGAAATTTCAACCCTATGTATACCAGGCCTGCGAGCCAGGGTACAAGAGTTCATCAGATGGCTCTTTATGTAGCATATGAAAGTCCCTTGCAGATGATGGCCGACAACCCTGCTAATTATCGCAGAGAGCAGATTTGTACCGATTTTATTGCTGATATTCCTACTGTCTGGGATGAAACAAAGGTTCTTGAGGCAAAAATTGGTGATTATCTTATACTGGCACGTCGCAGTGCTAATACCTGGTATCTGGCTGGTATGACAGACTGGGATGCCAGAAGTTTTGATCTTGACTTATCATTTATTGGCGATGGTGATTACTCTATTACTTTATTTGAGGATGGGATTAATGCTGATACCTATGCTCAGGATTATATTAAGTCGGAGAGAACTATTAGCCTCCAGGAGTTGTTACATATAAAAATGGCCTCGGGAGGTGGCTGGATTGCCAGGATAGTAAAAACTGACTGATAATGAAGCAATATCTTGATCTGCTGGAACATGTAGTAGAAAACGGAGTTAGAAAAGATGACCGAACAGGGACCGGAACATTAAGTGTTTTTGGCTACCAGATGAGATTTAATATTGAAGATGGTTTTCCACTTATTACAACAAAAAAAATACATTTAAGATCTATTATACATGAATTACTTTGGTTTCTGAAAGGTGATACAAATATCAAATACCTGCAGGATAACCAGGTAAGAATATGGAATGAATGGGCAGATAAAAATGGTGACCTGGGACCTATTTATGGATATCAGTGGCGTTCATGGCCATCATCCGGGGGCAATATAGACCAGATAGCCCGTCTAATAGAGCAGATACGGAAAAACCCGGATTCCAGGCGTCTTATTGTAAGCGCATGGAATGTTAGTGATCTGGATAAGATGGCACTGCCTCCATGCCATATATTATTTCAGTTTTATGTTGCAGACGGGAAGCTATCCTGCCAGCTCTACCAGAGGAGTGCAGATATTTTTCTGGGAGTACCCTTCAATATAGCCTCATATTCATTACTTCTTATTATGGTTGCCGGGGTAACAGGCTTAGAACCAGGAGAGTTTGTGCATACTCTTGGTGACGCTCATATATACTTAAATCATATTGATCAGGTAAAGGAGCAAC
The DNA here is from genome assembly GCA_964634565.1 of uncultured Rikenellaceae bacterium. Lineage (GTDB taxonomy): Bacteria > Bacteroidota > Bacteroidia > Bacteroidales > VadinHA17 > JAUVKT01. The sequence goes on from CAZWLP010000020.1 coordinate 31,155, forward strand.
TTAAAAGAGAACCAAGAACATTGCCAGTTATAAAAATTAATAGCGAGAGGAAGGATATTTTTAGTTTTGTTTTTGATGATTTCACCCTAACTAATTATGAACCATATCCTCATATAAAAGGAGAAATAGCGGTATAATTATGATTACGATTATTGTAGCAATAGCATCTAACGGGGCGATAGGAAAAAATAATGATTTGCTGTGGCATATCCCCGGGGATTTGAAAAGATTTAAGAAAATAACAACAGGACATTGCCTTATTATGGGGAGAAATACCTGGCACTCACTACCCAAAAGGCCCTTGCCCGACAGAAAGAATATTGTTCTGACAGACGACCCCTGCGAGTGTCTTGAAGGATGTGAATCGGCATATTCTATTGAAGACTCTCTTCATAAATGCGATAAAGGGAAGGATATTTTTGTTATTGGAGGTGGAATGATCTACAGACAATTTATGTCGCGCGCAGACAGGCTCCTTATAACTTATGTACATAAGGAATTTGATGCAGACACTTTTTTTCCTGATATCGATCCTGAAGAATGGGAAGAGACAGACAGGGAGGATCATGGTCAGGATGATAGTAATGATTTTTCATATTCGTATGTAAGCTATCGCAGAAAAAAACAGCTACAGGATAGATAGTATTTTTTTGGCTTGCTTAAACCTTTTGGATTTTGAGATATCTAATAGATTGAAATCTTAAAAAACGAAAAATATGAAAGCAATTAAGTATTTATTTCTACTGGTATCTGCTTTAAGCATTTTTAGTTCCTGCCAGAAAAGTAATAATCCCATAACAGACGAAGAAATCAATGTTGCAGATGATGAGTTTGTAACAGAGCTTGTTTTTGATGATATATTCTCGTCGGCAGATAATGCTGCTCAAATGCTTGATGGTATAAGTAAGGGAATGGATGAAAAAAGCATAAATTATGTTCTGGCCGATTCATGTCCTATGGTTACAGTTGATATCTCAGACGAATTAATCAGAACCATAACAATTGATTATGGTGAAGGGTGTGAAGGGTTTTACGACAGGGTAAGATCTGGTAAGATAATTATTGTTGTAACAGGTCCAAGAAGGGAGACTGGTTCTACACGGACCGTTACTCTGGAAAATTACTATTTTAACGGAGTAAGGGTTGAAGGAACATGGTTTACCGAGAATATTGGACTGAACGATAATGAGAACACAGTATTTATGTCTTCACTTACCGGGGGAAAACTATTTTTCCCTAACGATATTGTTACAGAACGGGAGTTTACACACTATCGTGAATTTGTTGCTGGCTATTATACTCCTAATATCTGGGATGATGAATGCCTGATAACAGGAAGTGCCACTGGTGTTACATACCGTGGCATATCATTTGAGAATACCATTGTCAACCCTCTTCACTGGAAACGTGCATGCCATTTCTTCGTAAGCGGTGTTATTGAGATGAAGAGAGAAGGAGCAGAAGCATTTAAACTTGATTATGGCGATGGTGAGTGTGACGCCATTGCTATTATCAGCAGAGGTGATCAGGAGAAGGAGATTATTTTGAGTTCACGGCACAGACTCTTACGATAAAAATACAACAGCTTATTGGAAAGGCCGGTCTGAATGACCGGCCTTTTTTTTCAACAAATATTTGTAATAGTTGTTAATCTAGTACCTTAATTTAATCAGACCTATGAAAAAACTAGACACTCTTATTAAAGAATTAGCTGTTAACAGTGAATCTCTTAAGCTTGATGGCTCCGACAGCGATATTTCAGTCTTACGTGGAATTATTGATAAGGAAGAAACAGCAGATCTGGATTTAGGTGCATATCACCTTGATCCGGGAGATAAGCCATACGGGCGTAATAAAATTTTTAATAACGGCAAAATAGAGATTGTTTTCCTGACCTGGGGTCCTGACCAGGTTTGTGATGTGCATGATCATGGTGAGTCGTGTGGAATTGTAAAAGTTGTAAAAGGTAATATATCAAATATTATATACAGTCCGGATAAGAAAACCGGTGAGCCAAAGCATCAGCAGGAAGAATATGTGGTTGATGATGTTTTTATAGAAGTTCCAAAAGACTGCTGGCACCAGATGAAAAACAACCTGGAAGAATATACATATACCCTTCATGTTTATGCTCCGCCTGTAGAAGATATGCAGGTTTTTGACCAGGATAAGAAGCAGCTGATTACAGTAGATGAAGAATGCGGAGCATGGACCACCGAGCCCGATAAGTATAAGCGAATTGTAGATCTGGAATCTCGTGATTAGTTTATTAGAGTTGAGATCAACAGGGCGAAGCCCTCTCAACAGTTACGCCATTGGCGTAACGCTCAGCAGCGATGTTAACATCGTGCTCAACTTTTTTATCAGGAGGCTTTCAGCACATTAAGGTTTATTTTATCGAGTTTTCTCTCGGCGTAAGAAGGAGTAACCCTGAGTTTTTTACGATTTTTCCCTGGCAATTCAAACATTGCATCCATCATAATAGTTTCACATATAGATCTCAGTCCTCTTGCCCCAAGTTTAAATTCGATTGCTTTATCAACCATATAGTCGAGAGTTTCTTCTGCAAAGGAGAGGTCTATGCCATCCATTTTAAACAGTTTGATATACTGCTTTGTAATTGCATTCTTAGGCTCTGTGAGGATCATTCGCAAAACACTCTTGCTGAGTGGGTTAAGATATGTCAGTATCGGGAGTCGGCCAATAATTTCGGGAATAAGACCAAATGATTTTAGATCCTGGGGGGCTATATATTGGAGTAGATTTTTATTGTCAATATAATCCCTCTTTGCTGAGGCACTATAGCCTACTACCTGGGTATTAAGTCTGTTGGCAATTTTTTTCTCTATACCGTCGAACGCTCCTCCGCAGATAAACAGGATATTCTTTGTATCGAGGGCAATCATTTTTTGCTCAGGGTGCTTTCTTCCTCCCTGGGGGGGTACATTTACAACTGCACCTTCAAGCAGTTTTAGCAAGCCCTGTTGCACACCTTCGCCCGACACGTCCCTGGTAATGGATGGATTATCGCTCTTTCGTGCAATTTTATCTATTTCATCAATAAAAACAATCCCTTTTTCTGCTGCCGTTACATCATAGTCGGCATTTTGCAGAAGCCTTGTTAAGAGGCTTTCAATATCTTCACCAACATAACCGGCCTCTGTCAGAACAGTTGCGTCTACAATTGTAAAAGGAACGTGAAGCATCCTGGCAATAGTCCTGGCCATAAGTGTTTTGCCTGTACCGGTTTCACCAACCATAATGATATTTGATTTTTCAATCTCAATATCATCATCATCTTTTTTCTGAATTAACCTCTTATAATGATTATAGACGGCAACAGAAAGATATTTCTTTGCATCATCCTGTCCTATTATATATTCATCCAGGAATTCTTTAATCTCGACCGGTTTTAATAGATTGATTTTATCTAATTTGAAGTCAGATTTTGTTCCAAGCTCTTCAGTAACTATGCCATGGGCCTGTTCAATACAATGGTCACATATATGTCCTTCCAATCCTGCAATCAGCAGATTAGCTTCTTTCTTAGATCTTCCACAGAATGAGCATTTGTCCATAATTACTTATTTTTGTCTCTGAAGGACTTCATCTATCATACCATATTCTTTGGCTTCAATTGCTGTCATCCAGTAATCACGGTCTGAATCCTGTTCAACTTTCTTAAATGAATTACCGGAGTGCTCAGCGATAATTTCGTATAATTCTTTTTTCAGTTTCATTATTTCCCTTGCAGTAATCTCAATATCGGATGCCTGCCCCTGTGCTCCACCCATAGGCTGGTGAATCATTATTCTTGAATGTTTCAGGGCAGATCTTTTTCCGCTCGAGCCTGCAGTAAGAAGAACTGCACCCATTGAAGCCGCCATACCGGTGCATATTGTGGCAATATCAGCAGAGATATATTGCATTGTATCGTATATACCCAGTCCTGCATGAACAGAACCACCGGGGGTATTAAAATATATCTGAATATCTTTGTCGGGATCGGAAGAATCCAGATACAGTAACTGTGCCTGTATAATGTTTGCAACATAATCATCAATTGGCAAGCCCAGAAAGATAATCCTATCCATCATTAGCCTGGAGAAAACATCCATAGATGCAATATTCAGCTGGCGTTCCTCAATAATTGTTGGTGAGATATAACTGGAGTGAATAGAACTGTACTGTTCAAGGGTAAGACTGCTGATGCCCATCTTATCAGCAGCATATTTTTTGAAATCGTCTTTATTATTCATTGTTCTTTGATTAAAATAGTTCAGATCAAAGATAGCAATTTATTAAATAAAGGACAGAATGGAACTATTCTTAGTTATTGAAAAGTTTACTGAATTCTTCAGTTGTGACTTTTTTGATATCAATTTTTACCATCTGTTTGATCTCTGCCACAACCTTTTCTTCAACAACTTTATCGGCTATTTTCTTATAGTCTTCTTCTCTCTTCAGCATCTCCTTTGCAAAGTTATCTATTTGCTCGTCGGCAGCATAATAGAGTCCGTATTGCTGGAATTGCATCCTTGTGAAATTGCGTGCCTCAGCCAGAAGGTCTTCTTCTTCGATCCTGATTTCTTTCTCCTGTGCAATTTTATTGCGAATTAATTGCCATCTTAGGTCCTGGAGAAAGTTGTCGAAATCTTTTTCTATTTCTTCCTCTGACAAATCTTTGTTGACTCGGGTAAGCCATCTTTTAAGAAAATCTTCAGGAAGATCAAAACTTGTTTTTTCCACGGCCATTTTGCGGGCATCAAGCAGAGCCTTATAGTCGCTTTCTTTTTGTAGATTTTCAGAAATTTCAGAATCCAGTTTTGCCATAAATTCTTCTTCAGACTTAACAATCCCCTCACCATATACTTTATCGAAGAGATCCTGGTTTACTTCGGCCGGATTAAATCGATTAATTTCTTTTATGATAAGTCTGTAAATTCCTTTTATTTCGCCAACTGCGTCCTTCTCTTTCTGAAGTATGCCAGCAACCTCATAATCGTTAGGATAGGCCTTTTTAATATCAAAGTCGATAATATCATCAACTTTTTTCCCTATAAAAGATTTCTTGATCTTGTCGTCCTTGATTACGCTGACAGAAACTGTAGAGCCAGATGCATGGATACCATTCTCTGCGGGTTCTCCGTTTTCATTAAGCTCAATTATATCTCCTTTTAGAAGATCTTCTTCCTGTACTTCATCCCCATGTGAGTAGTCGCCAAATTTTCTTTTGTAGTTATCGAGAAAGTCGTTGCGTATCTTTTTGTCGATCTTTATTTCGTAGTAAGGTAATTTGTTTTTGGCAGATAGTTTTATTTCAAATTCAGGAGTAAGGCCTACTTCAAAATTGAAGGTAAAGTCTTCCTGGTTCTCAAAGTCAATTCCTTCTTCGTTATCGAGTTTTGGTAATGGGTCGCCCAGGATATCTATTTTCTCCTCGTTTATATAATTGTTTATACCATCTGAAACGATTTTATTAATTTCTTCAACCTGAACGTTCAGACCATACATCTTTTTGATCATGCCCATTGGTACTTTACCTGGTCTGAATCCTTTAATATTAGACTTTTTTTTATAATCTATCAGTACCTCATCGACTTTCTGCATGTAATCTTCTTTGACAATATGTACACTAAGTACAGCATTCAGATCATCAATGTTCTCCTTTGTAATATTCATTTTCAGAAATTTACTGTTTAGTATTAAAGACCGCTTTAACAAAGATAAGCTCCTGCTAAAGCGGTCGGTAAAATTTTGTGCGGATGAAGGGACTCGAACCCCCACGCCCGAAGGCACTAGATCCTAAGTCT